>NZ_CAMJCX010000053.1 GCF_946404245.1 uncultured Methanobrevibacter sp. | reverse complement strand
TTTTGTTTGTGTACTATGGTTTTCTATGGGAATTTCATTTCGCTGCAAGCTTTTTCTATTACAATCATTACTTACTATTTTTTATCTGTTTTTTATAATATTTTTCTTACATAATACCGATATTGCATTTTTCAGGTGATTTGATGAATATTAAAATTTTAGACACTACTTTAAGAGATGGAGAACAGACTCCTGGTGTTTCCTTAACTGCTAAAGAAAAATTCAGAATAGCCAATAAGTTAGATGAAATTGGCATCGATTATATTGAGGCAGGTTCTGCCATTACTTCAGAAGGGGAAAGGGAATCCATTAAAGGGATTACCTCTCAAGGTTTCAATGCTGAAATTTTAAGTTTTTCAAGACCTTTAAATGTTGATATTGATTATTGTTTGGATTGTGATGTTGATGGTGTCAATTTAGTAGTCCCAACATCAGATTTACATATTAATGATAAACTGAAAACCACCCGTGAAGACCTTTTGGACTTGTCCAACAATGCAGTTGACTACTGTAAGGATCATGGTTTGATTGTTGAATTGTCAGCTGAAGATGCATCCAGAAGTGATATTGACTTTTTGAGGAATGTATATGTTAATGCAATCGACCATGGTGCCGACAGGATTTGCGTTTGTGACACTGTGGGCATACTGACTCCGGATTCTTCTTTTGAATTATTCTCCAAATTGAATGATATTGAGGTTCCTGTTGCATGTCACTGCCACAACGATTTCGGCCTTGCTGTTGCAAATACCTTGTCTGCCATTAAGGGAGGTGCATCTGAAATTCACACTACCATTAACGGTATAGGTGAGAGGGCTGGAAACACTTCCTTTGAAGAGTCTGTTGTAAGTATAGACAGGTTGTTTTCTCAATTTTCCACTAATGTCAAGATCAATGAGATTTATGATGTTTCCAAACTGGTTGCAAGATTGACTGGTGTTTATATCCAGCCGAATAAGGCGATTGTTGGAGAAAATGCATTTGCACATGAATCAGGAATCCATTCTGATGGAATTATTAAGAATTCTGCAACTTATGAACCGATGACCCCTGAACTTGTCGGCCGTAAGCGCAAGTTTGTTATAGGAAAGCACATGGGCACTCATGGCTTGAATTCCCGCCTGAAGGAATTGGGCCTTGATGTCAATGAGGACCAGCTTCAGCAGATATGCTGTGACATTAAGGAATTGGCCGATAAGGGAAAGACCGTAACCGATGTTGACCTGCAGGTCATTGCTGACAATGTTCTTGAAATAAACCATGAGGACAGGATTAAGCTGGACGAACTCACTATAGTTTCAGGTAACAAGGTAATGCCTACTGCATCAGTCAAGATAACTGTTGATGAAGATGAAATTCTTAATGCTGGTGTAGGTTTAGGTCCTGTTGACGCTGCAATCAATGCGCTCAAGACTTTGGACATATTTAATGATATAGATTTGATCGAATATCACGTAGATGCAATCACTGGTGGTACAGATGCGTTTATTGATGTAATAATCAAACTGCAAAAAGAGGATAAGGTGGTATCTGCCAGAGGTACTGAAGCAGACATTATCAATGCCAGTGTAAAGGCATACATCGCTGGTGTTAACAGATTGCTTAGGGATTAGTGGTTACATGCATATGGATAATATACAGATTTTAGGTTTCAGGGCAACAATCGATTCTGTTGGAGAGACTCTTGATTTAATTGATGGTTTTAAGAAAGATGGTGAAATAATTCAGCTTCTGAATGCGGATGCTGTGGTCAGCCGCAATCATATAATTCATGGTGTCAATCAGGCGTTCCTTGCCTTTGACCGTGGTGAAAACCTGGCCAAGGACATAAGTGTGGAAATAGTTTTGAGATGTTCAGCCCAACGCCAGATTTCAAAGGCATTTAAAATTCTGGGTTTGGCGGAAGGTGAGATGAATCTCTGTGCTGTATTGATTAACTGTGATAATCATTTTGATGATTTGTCTGAAATATTCACTCCGGACGATAGTGTTTTGATGGCTGATGAAAATAAAATTAGAAAAATTTATGGCATCGATGATGATGTCATGCCTTTGGAAGATTTGATAATTGACAGGATAACAAAACTTACAGTTGACTATTAATCTCATCAATGATTTTGTCAAGATGTTGTCTTTCAAGGCAGTCATATGACAGGTTTTTTATTTCTATTGCAATTGCCTTTTGTTTCACGCGGTTATAGTTAGGACATGTTGTGATGAATCCGCTTTTGTCTATTGTCAGTTGTCTTTTCAGGTTCCAACTTATTTCCTTTGCATTGTCGTGTGGAATAATTACATTTATGCCTCTTTTATTTGCATGTAATGTATTTTCTATATTATTTTTTACATAGTTTGTTGCATTTAATGAAAGTTCTAGTTTTTTATCAACATTATCAAGTTCACTACATATACCGCCACATACAATTTGTGAAGTTTTGCTTAATTTTTGGGGAAGTGAAGTTCTTTTAAAAATTTCAGGGTCATTTGTTGAGATGAATCCTCCGCTTCCGACATTGATTATTTTCGGCGAACCTGTGGATGCGATGATAATGTCTGAAAGATTGCCGTTTCCAAGAAGTTTGTCCTTATCCCCAATTCCTGCAGATGCATCTTCAATGGTTGTGATTCCATTGCTTTTACAGTATCTTGAAATCTCTTTTGTGTCCTGCTCTGCACAGTATCCTGCAAAACTTGTAAAAATCAATGCGGAGTTTTCCTTAATTTCCATATCGTCCAAATACTTCGGATTTATTAATCCTGTGTCAGTTTTTAGGGTTACTATATTTTTGTTTAGGAACTTTGCAATCTGCTTGAATCCATGCCATCCTCCCTGATCCGGAACGATTATGTCTCCTTCAACTGCAGCAAGTGCAATGAATATGCTGTTGTTTCCGCTTGAGGTTATTTTTGCGTTTTCATGTGATGTCAGTTCACATATTCTTGTGACGGCTTCGCTTTCATAGTCTGTTTTGTCGTTGCCTCTTGCAACTTCAGACATTGTTTCCAGTGTTTTTTGTGAAGGAGTTTTAAACTTGAACATATTATCCCTTTTTAAAGTACATATCTAATGTGGTTTGCTTTGTGTGAAGCATTTCATTCAATAGAGTTCCCTGTTTCACGTATCTGCGGATAGGTATCCTTAGTTTGGTTCCTGAGTATTTAAGACAATCCTCAAGTGTTTCAAATTCAAGGTAGGGTCTCATCATCGCTTCCTTGATATTTTCCCTGACGTTGAACACTCCCAGAGGAACATATCCGTCATAAGCTTCCCTTAATATGATTAATCCGGACTGCTTTTTGATGTTCATAAGGTAATCGAGAACCGCCATTTTTGCGGTGTAGTAACATCCGCCAACTCTTGAATATTCCTTTTTGCCGCCGTTTGTTTCATAATCTGAAAATATCAGTTCCTCGTTTTTCATGAGCTTGATGAATGCCTCATACCACTCGTACTGCCATTCGGTAGGTGTAAGTATTATTATGTAATAGTTGTTCAGCGCTCCGAATTCGAATACTCTGTAGGTGTCCAGTCTTTCGAATTTTCGCACTTCCTTTAAAAACTCATCGGCAAGGGTTGAGTCGCATGCAGTGATTGACCAGCGTGTCGGAACGAGTTTTCTTTTGTCTTTTGTTCCTATTGCACCGACAGAAAATGCTTTCTGCATTGCAGTAAACGGCACGTCCTTGTTGTGAAGGTTCACCACTGCCTCTGCTGCCTTCAGGTCAGTGTCATAGAATGTCTTTTCTAATTGGTGGTCCCATCTGACCGCATCGATGTCGAACTTTTCGATGACTGCACTTGGCCCATGGGGCATGCTGTCCTCGGTAAGCATGGATCCTGTCGGTCTTCTTCCGAAAGTCGCCTCGCTGTCTATTGACTTCGATGCAAGGGATATGTCCTGGAGCTTTTCAACGAAAGGATTTTCTAAATCATCAATTTTAATAAGTTGCTTTCCTCTAACCAGGTTCATCCTGTAGTTGATGATTTCATCCTGGGTCTTGTTTTGACCGATCCAGTCCTCCGGTGAGTCCATGATGTGGGTATCTCCCATCTGTGAGCTCATCATGGGTCCGGCATACACCTTAGGATATGACCATCTTCCGATGAACACTGATGGTGGGGTGGTTCCTTCAAGATTTTTTCCAACATTGACTGATTTCATCTGTATTTGTTCAGTCAATTTGGCCAAATAAGCATTTTTTGTGGTTTTCATGGTTTTAAAAAAAGTAAAAAATAAAAAATACTAATTAAAGTATTTTTTAACAGAATTCGATGGTTGCAGGTGGTTTATCACTGACGGATAAAGCAACGTGTGTAACTTCGGAAATTTCGGAAGTGATTCTTTTTGAGATGGTCTGTACAACTTCCCAAGGAAGCTCAGCAACTGATGCGGTCATTGCATCGATTGAGTTGACCACTCTGACGATTACAAGATATCCGAAGTCCCTTTGGTCTCCTTTAACACCGGTAACTTTGGTGTCGGTTAGGACTGCGAAGTATTGCCATACGTCCTTGTCGATTCCTGCACCTTCAATTTCTTCACGGACAATGTGATTTGCTTTTCTGCAGATTTCAACATTTTCTCTTGTAAGTGCTCCAACAACACGAACTCCAAGACCAGGTCCTGGGAAAGGCTGTCTGTATACGGTTGTTGCAGGTAATCCTAATTCGTCACCGATTTCCCTTACTTCATCCTTGTACAAGTCACGGATTGGTTCACATAATTCAAGTTCCATTCCGCTTGGGAGTGCAAGGTTGTGGTGGGATTTGATTTCCCCTTTGGTTTCAATCCAGTCAGGTGCAATTGTTCCCTGTACAAGGAATTTTGCTCCGGATTTGATTGCTTCCCTTTCGAACACTTCAATGAATACTCTTCCGATGATTTTTCTTTTCTCTTCCGGATCTTCAACTCCTGCGAGTTCGTCCATGAATTCGTCGGAAGCGTCTACAAACTTGAAATTTAATCTGTCTTTGAAGGTGTCGGTTACTTGTTCCACTTCTCCTTCTCTTAAAAGACCGTGGTCTACAAATACTGCAGTTAGATTGTCACCGATTGCTTCTTGAACAAGAACTGAACATACTGAACTGTCCACTCCTCCGGACAATGCGATGATTGCTTTTTCATCACCGATTTGGTCTTTGATTTTTTGGATTGCGTCCTCAATAAATTCTTTTGGGCTTAACATTATTATTCCTCATCTTCTTCGTAATCTTCAATAATTTGTTTTATCATAGCTTCAAGACCATTGTCGTTACCAGCTTCAATGGCTTCGAAGATATCATCATATTTTATAAATTTTTCCAGTTTTACTGATTTGGCTCCAATACCGGAAATCCTAAATCCATATTCTTCATCGCCAATTGGGATGTTTACATATTGTCTTTTCAAACCAGCCTTGTTGTCTTGTGCCTTAGTCGCTAAATCTTCTGCATTATCAATCATTATTTACACCTTGACAGATTTTATAAAAATTCTTAAAGATAATTTCTCCTTTTGGAGTATGGTGGACTTCCGGATGGAACTGGATTCCATAAACGTCCTTATCAACATGCTTAAAGGATTCAACATCGCATAGATTTGAACTGGCCAGGATTTCAAAATTTTCAGGGATTGTTTTGACTTCATCTTTGTGTGAAGACCAAACGTCCATTTCAGGGGCCAATCCTTCAAATAGGTTTTCTTCATTTTTAATATTAATTTTCACTTGAGCATAGCTTTCAGTATCTGAAGTTGTAACTTCACCGCCATATGCCTTTGCAATCAGTTGGTGTCCGAGGCATATTCCGAGAATAGGTATGTCGAAATGCTTGATGTATTCCTCACTGTTACCTGCACCTTCAAGTGAAGGCCCTCCTCCCAATATCAATCCGATAGGGTTTTTAGCTTCAATCTCTTCAATGGAGAGATCATTTGAAACCAGTTCGGATGGAATCTGGAGATATTGCAAACTTCTTTGAATTCTATGATTGTATTGTCCCTTATTGTTGATTACTATAATAGTCATTTTATACTCCATGAAAATATAATGATATTAGTTCTGTTTTTTTTATTTATTATAGTTATCATTAATCTCGATAGATTTTGTAATATTTTCAATAAATTCTATATCTCCACCTTCAACAATGATTAAATGGCCATCATCTTCGTAAACTCCTGCGACATCACAGTCGATTTGGCCGTTGACTCGGGTATTTGATATGAATAATGTTGTGGTGTCTGATATCCTGTTTATCTGAGGGTCACTCACGCTGATAATGTCCTGCAGGACTTCTTTTGAAAAGTCAATGCTGTCTCCGGTATTTGCGCGGTATGAACTCTCGACATATTGCTTGTTGAAACTGGTGATTGTAAGGTCAATGTTCTTGCATCTGTAAACGCTTCCCATATTGGGGTCTGATGAATACTGGTAGGTAACATCTTCAAATTCACAGTTACGGGGCGCTTTAATTGAAAACTCGCCAAAATCATATATTGCTGAGGATTCGGCATAGAAACCGTATGCAACAATAATCAATGCCGCAATGAAAAATACTGATAGGATTAATGCAACTTTCTGTTTCGGTTTCATATGAATCACTTAAAATATTTATATGATATCAAATAAAAGAATTCCTATGGAATTTCAAGATTTAGTATTTATAATAGTTGCAATTCTGGTGGCAGTGGTGCTTTTGAAAATATTCATGTGGCTGTTGCCTGTAATAGTGGTGTTGCTTATAGCATTCTTCATTTACATGTTTTTAAAAGAACGCTATAATTAAAAAAAGTTTAATTCAAGTCGTTGTAGGCTGAAGTTGCAGCAACTGCACCTTCTCCACATGCAACAACCCATTGTTTAAGACCAACACACACATCACCAATTGCATAGACATAATCAACATTTGTTTTTTGATCTTTATCTATGATTATGTGTCCTGACTCGTCGAGTTCGACACCTAACTGTTTTGCAAGTTCAGTGTGGGGAAGATAACCTACGCTGATGAAGACTCCATTGGTTTCGATGTCTTTTAACTCGCCGGTTTGGGTGTCCTTAAGTGTAACTGACTCAACAAGCATGTCTCCCTTGATTTCTTCAACGGTTGCATTCATGATGGTCGGTATCTCTTTTTCTTTGATTAGGTTCTGCAGGTGCTTTTGGGCTCTGAATTCATCTCTTCTATGGACCACGGTGACGTTTGCTCCAAGGTTCTTAAGGTATAGCGCTTCCTGAAGTGCGCTGTTTCCTCCGCCGACCATGATTATGTCACGGCCTGCAAAGAAAAATCCGTCGCATGTGGCACAGTAGCTCACTCCTTTTCCTTTGTATTCCTCTTCACCCTTGGCTTCAAGGTGTCTGTGGGAGCTTCCTGTTGCAAGAATTATTGTTTTTGAGAGATATTCTCCCTTGTTGGTCTTGACGGTGAATCGGTATTCATCATCGCTCAGTGTTATCTCCAAAACCTCTTCCATTTCGTGAAGCTCTGTATTTTTTGTTGCTTGCGCCTTCATCTTTTCAATCAGTTCAAGGCCTGAAATGTTGTCGAAGCCAGGATAGTTTTCCATTTCCGGAACTTCACGGCCAAGGCCTCCTGCAAGGTCACGGTCAATAATCAGGTTTTTTGTTCCCTGCCTTCCGGCATAGATTCCTGCAGTCAGGCCGCCAGGTCCCGCACCAATAATGATAATGTCATATTTATCCATTTTAATTACCTCTAAATATTATTTGATAATTCTAATTAAAAAAGAATAGGGTTTAAAGTAAATCATATCTTCCAGGTCAAGGGTTTTCTTAAAACATTGTCATAGTGTCATTGCACAAACACAATGATTTTCAATGACTTTATATTATTTTCTATTTTTTAATGTGTTCTTACATCGTTTGTCTTAGAGGAGTATTCGGATAAAAATATGAATAAATATATTTAAATTATTTTTTCATCAGAACGTTTGTTCAGTTATTTTCTTTTTATTATAATTAACTGTATAATGTATGTAAGCAACTATATATAATATAATAGATAAAAATATATTACATATTTAAAAATGTGTAAAACATTTTGAATTGTTTGAATTAAGTTAAAGATTTTTTTAGCGAGTATTTAATGGGGCTAATATGTTATGAAATATAAAAAAATAATGATTATACTGGCATTGTTTATCTTCATATTTTCTGCAGCTAATGTAGTTGCGGCTGATGTGGATGATAATGCAATAGCCAGTGATGATACGAAACAAATTGCATTGTCTGCAAGTGATATGGATGCAGATAATCTGCAGTCAAGTGAAGAGAACACTGCTCTGACACAAACTAAGAATGATGAAAGTTCAGGTAATGGGATAGATTCACAGGCATTAGGCGCTGATGCAGGTAACTATTCAGGATTAGTTAATGAGATTGGTCCTGGAGGAAATATTGAATTAACTCATGATTATTATAGTTATGATTCTGGTTCCACTATTGTTATTTCTGTTCCTAATACTGTTATTGATGGTAAAGGCGCCGTTATTGACATGGCAGAATCAAAAAATATGAGAGTATTTTTAGTTAATGTTGCTGATGTAACAATTAAAAATCTAACCATTAAAAATGCAAATTATGATGGTGTTGACGGGTCAGCTATTTATGCTTATAACGGATTAACTGTATCAGATTGTACTTTTATAAATAACACATGTACTGGCGGGACTGGAACTATCAGGTTTTTGACAGGTAATATTGTAAATTCTAATTTTATTAACAACTCTGCCAAATTTGCCGGCGCTATTAAGGTAGCGGGTAATGGTGTTGTGGCAAGGTGTAATTTTACTAATAACAGTGCATTTAAAAAGGGTTATTCTTCTGGTTCTGGTGGTGCAGTTCTTTTTAGTATGCATGGTGATTTGAGAGATTGTAATTTTGTTGGTAACACTGCAGTATACCATGGTGGTGCAGTTTGCTTTGAAAATGATGGTATAGTGCTAAATTGTAATTTCACTAATAATAGACTAACCGCTCCTGATGATAGCTATGGTGGTGCAGTTGCGTTTATTAAGTTGACTGATAGTGTTGGTGTGGTATCAGATTGTAATTTTGTTAATAACTCTGCTTCTGACGATGGAGGGGCTGTTAGCTTTAGTTGTCATTGTAAAGTGAATAATTGTAATTTTACCAATAACTCACTAACTGCTGATGATAGTTTGGGCGGTGCAGTTTACGTTTGGTATAATGCAGAATTTGCAGATTGTAATTTCATTGGCAATAATGCATCTGAGGGTTCTGCTATTTACTTAAACGCTCATTCAGGCATTAAAAGAATTTCCAATTCTTGTTTCTTAAACAATAAAGCTAAGGTACAAGATTTAGAAGTAATTAAAAATGATAATAATATTACAATAGTTTTAACTGGTAATGATAATTTTATAAATGCGATTTATGCCTGGAATCCAATTACTTTCACCAATGTCACCTATTGGGGTGCATACGGTATTGAAACTATAAGTTCCACTATATCCAAATCCGATAGGGAAGCAGGTCAGAATATATCTGTTGCAGTTGTTAGTGATAATATTGTTTTAGATAAGGTTTATGTCACAGATGAGAACGGTGAAATCGTTTTAGACATCAGTGCAGGTGATAATTATTTCATCGCTGCTCGTCATGATGATGATTCATATTATACTGGAATTGAAAAAATAATTTCACAAAACGTTGCATTCAATGTAAATGTTACCTCTCAGACAACCAACAACAGAACTGTTAACATCACTGCGAAATCCAATATTCCAAATAATTTCGTGAAAGGTAAATTAGTGTTTATCTTACCTGACGGTACTCAAATCAACGCAAATTATGGTGATAACGGTACTTGGTGGGCAGAAAATAAATTTGATGATTATGGAATTTATCAGGTCAACGCTTCATATGAAGGATTGGACAATGTAACAGTCAACGATGCAACAATTAATATTACTAAAGTGGATTCAACAATAACTCTTGATAATGTTACTTTAGATTATGGGGATTCAACTGATCTTGAAGTAACAACTGAAGGAGCTACTGGAATCACTGCAAAAATCAATGGTAGTGATGTTGCTTGCGATAATTTTGTTATTCCTATTTCTGGTTTAGCTGCTGGAAATTACATATTAACAGTCACAACAATACCTGATGAGGACCACAATCCTGTAACTGCAACATCTAAGATTACTGTAAATAAAGTGGAATCAACATTAACTGTTGATGATGTTGAGTTGGATTATGGTGAAAGCAAAAATGTTACTGTGACTGCTGAAGGTGCAACTGGTATTGTTGCTAAGATTGATGGTGCTGATGTTGCTTGTGAT
>NZ_CAMJCX010000052.1 GCF_946404245.1 uncultured Methanobrevibacter sp. | reverse complement strand
TTCAGATGGGAGAACGCTAGACTGAAGATCTAGATGTCGCTGGTTCAAGTCCGGCACATGGCATTCTTTTTACTAATTTTTAAGATTTTTTCAAAATAAGATTATTTTAGCATTATTTTTTAAAGTTTTTTTTTTGATGATGGTTTTTTATAAAAAATTTAGTGATTAAATGGAAAATCCATCTAATCTTTTTTGGTTAAGGTAATCGGTTTTGGGGTTACTTGTGTATTTTCTCTTAAATCTTTGTATCTTTTAACGATTTCGTAACCTAAATCACTGCCAATTTTATCTGCTCCACCGGTTAAAACTTGGTTTGCAGTTTTGTAGTCATTTATACCTCCAAAGGTTTCAATTTTAATTTTTGGTGCATGTTTTTGGAAGATATTTATGTCATTAACATTCTCAAAGATATGGTTCGGAGTCATGAATCCTGTTGCTGTTTTAACATAATCTGCTCCTGCTTTTTCAGCAGCTTTAGCGGCATTTGCTTTTTCATAATCTTCCAATGCTTTGGTTTCAACGATTACTTTTAAAATTCTGTCTCCAATTGCATCTCTGATTTGTTTAATTTCATTTTCAATTAATGAGTATTTTTCATCTTTTAAGTGGCTTAAGTTGAGAACTACTTCGATTTCATCTGCTCCATTTTCAATTAAAGTAATTGCTTCAGCTTTTTTTGAGTCACTGTCTTCAAATCCTAATGGAAAACCAACGACACTTCCGATATTAATATTGGTTTCGCCCAATATTTCTTTTGCTAATGGGACGTATGTTGGTGATATAACTACTGAATTAAAGTTCAATTCCTTTGCTTTTTCGAGAAACTCTCTCATTTCATCTTCAGTAATCATGTTGTTCAAGTTTGTATAGTTGATACAACTTGCTAGTTCTTTTGAATTTTTAATATTATAACCTACCATATTACCACTCTCTAACTAGTTAGTATATGTACGAACATATATAAATACTTTCATGTTAATCTTTTCTTCATGTATGGTCCAACTTTTTCATATCCGAATTTGCGGTAGTAATTTCTAGATCCGATTCCGCTGATAATGGCCACTTCTTCATACCCATTTTCGATGGATAACTCTTCAGCTTCTTTTAAAAGCCTTTCGCCAAATCCTGTGTGCTGGCCGATACTTGGATTTTTACCTCCGATTTTAATCATGTTTCCATAAACGTGCAGTTCCCTTACAAGTGAGGTTTTGTCTGTAATCTCGTCTCTGAAATGATTTTTTGATGGGAAACGCAATCTTAAAAATCCTGCTATGCTTTCTTCATTAACGTCTTCAATTGATAAAAAGTGCTCGCTGCCCTCACATGCGCTATAAGTTTCCCTGAACAGGTCATAGTCTTCTAAACCATATTCTCTTGATGTTTTCTTATGGCCTATTTCACGGCATCTTATGCATTGGCAGTCAACATGCTTTTCCGCCAGTTTGTTGTAGACAAGTTCCCCTAAATTGGATTTTTTAACTCCCGCTTCAATCAACGTTGCAGGAATATCCCTCTGTATTCTCATTGTTCTAACCCATTTTGGAAGAATTTCCTTGACTTTTGCGATTAGCTCCACGGCTTCCTCATCAGTGTATGGGGCGTATTTGCCCTCTGCCCACAGGTCATATAATTCGCTGCCCTTGGTTACAAGACAAGGATAGATCTTAAGCATGTCAGGTTTAAAGTTTTCATCACTGAACAGCTGCTTGAACATTTTAAGGTCCTGCTTTTCGTCTACGAATAATCCTGGCATCATGTGCATTGCCACTTTAATCGCAGAATCCCTTAAAAGCTGATTGGATTCAACGACATCCGCAATGGTATGGCCTCTTTTAATTTTTTTGTATAATTCATCGGATAATGTCTGAACGCCGAGCTCCACTCTTGTCACACCAAAATCCAGCATTCTGTTGATGTGGTCCTTTTTACAGTAATCCGGACGTGTTTCAAATGTCATTCCTACACATCTTACCTTGGAATTTTCATTTGCCCTTTGAACATCACTGATTAAAACGTAATCGTTTGGAGGATATGTTTTAAGAACGCCCTCTTCAAATCCTCTTATTTCGTCACGGTCCATGTTGTATTCAAAATTATTCGGCTTGTTTTCAATAATCAGTCCAAAGTCTGTCATTGCCTTTAGGCATTGTGATACGAACCATTCCTGATAGCACAGGTCTCTTGACGGGAATGTTCCTCCCATGATGATCAGTTCAACCTTATCGATTGGATGTCCAATTTGCTTAAGCTGCTTTAGTCTGTTGAAACATTGGACATATGGGTGGAAATCATACATTCTTCCCCTGAGCGCCGCCGGCTCTTCTCCAGTATAGCTTGGAGGAGCGATTTCACTTTCCGGACAATAAAAGCATCTTCCGTGAGGGCATTTGTGAGGATGGCACATCACTGCAACTATTGCCACACCGGACATTGTTCTTGTTGGCTTTTTCTTCAGAATGCCTGAAACCAGTTCCTTTTCTTCAGGCTTTGCATATTTCAGGATATCCGCATTGCTCATGAATTTTGATAATTTTAAGTCTCGGCAGAGTTGTCTCTTTTCAACTTCAAGGTCACGTCGAGTAGATATTTTTCCACTTAATATATTTTCAATAATTATCCGACATGCATTTTCCATTTTTTTTCTCCATATAATTAAATAGTTAATTTTATATGATGGTTTAATTTAAATATTTAATGATTTATATTATTATATAATAAAATATTTAAAGGTGAAAATCATGAAAATTAAAGAATTTTTAGGTTGTACCGTTTTAGATAAAAATGCATATGAAGTAGGTAAAGTGGACAATATTGATTTCGATCCAGAAACCGGTAAAATTGAAAAAATCACTTTAACTTTACAAAAAAATATCTTCTCCAAAGATGAACTTGAAATTGACTTTGACGATGTAGCTACCATTGGAGCTTATGTTATTTTAAACAAAGAAATTCCAAAAGAAGAAGCAGAAACTGTTGAAGCTACCATCGAAGTTGAAGAAGACGAAGAAGAATAAACATATGGGTAATACTATGGCTTTTGATGCAAGAGATAAAGAGATAACTCTTGACTCATATGTCAGATATGTCGATACAGGCACAATCGGAAAGGTTTTAGATATTAAGACAACTGATGGAGTTGATTGGGTCAAAATCGACAAAACAAGTTTATGGTATCGTGCAAAATTAGTTGAATTGCTTGATGAAAAAGATTTAAAAGAAAAATCAGATAAATCAGGTAAGGAACTCGATATCGAAGAACTTAAAGAAAAAGCATCCAGATTTGAAGACATGCAAATGGATTCAAACGTTGCTGAAGGTGGAGGTTAAAACCACCTTAACTTATTTTTTTTTAACTGTCAACAAATAACTTAATTTTTTCAGCAAGTTTAGGGCCAATTCCTTCAATTTGTTGGAGCTCTTTTTCACTAACGCCACTTAAATCGTTGCCAAAGATTTTAACAACATTTCTGGCTCTTTTTCTACCAAGTCTTTTAACGCCCACGACTAGTGGAATGATGTCCTTTTTAACACCGTAATATAGTCTTGCAGATAGGAAATCAAATTCCTGCAAGTTTGAATAGTTTCCTAGAACTTCAGATGTATTTTTTGCAAATCTTACAAGGCGTGAAGCTTCATAGGCGGATCTTCTTGTTGATGCTGAATAAACATGATACTTGTTTTCAATTTCATATTCGCTTCTTTCATTAATCCATTCAATCAGGGACACTGTTGTTGCTTCAGGATTTCCAATATCGACTGCAAACAGTCCGACTTCA
The DNA here is from genome assembly GCF_946404245.1 of uncultured Methanobrevibacter sp. GTDB lineage: Archaea > Methanobacteriota > Methanobacteria > Methanobacteriales > Methanobacteriaceae > Methanocatella. Next base: position 6,759 of record NZ_CAMJCX010000052.1, on the reverse strand, counting down.
GATAATTTATCGCGCACAGGATCCTTGGATTTTCTTCCCTTAAATGATATCAGCGGCAGGTCTGGAGTTTCAGACAATGCATAAATGAATTCCTCAGCATTCATTTCATCCATTGAGGATATGTACTCCTTGATTTTAACTGCAGTTTCAACGGAATAATTTGACCGGGCAATCAAATTACCGAAATCAGTAGTTTTGAGGCCTTCCGGTGTCGCTCTTATAATTCCATTTTGAAGCAGGAAACTTAATGCATTTTCAAGTTCATATCTTAAGCTATCCTCTGCAAACAATGCCATTGACGGATTGTTGCTCATTTGATATCCGTATAATGTTTTTCCAAAAAAGTCAGTAAGTTCGTCAATGTCTTTTGAAAGTGTGGAAGCGATCTGTGCAATTATCTGTCTGTAAATTGCGTCCTTGTTGTCAACCAATTTGGAGTTGGTTAGTTCAATCTCACCGTCAATGTAGAAGTCTTGCAGGTTTTGAGCTTCGTCCATTGTTTTTGCAATGAGATATGAGTATCCCACATCATCGTATTGAGGCCTTCCAGCTCTTCCTGACATCTGTTCATAATCAAAAACGGGTATTGGTTGAGGACCGTTGCTTGTCCATCTTGTATGGTCTCTAATTGCAACAGTTTTTGAAGGCAAGTTAACTCCATACATTAAACTTGGAGTTGCAGTAATCATTAAAATGTTTCCTTTTCTAAATTCATCTTCAATAATTTCTTTTTGTTCGTTAAATAATCCTGCATGGTGGAATGCAACACCCTTTTCTGCAGCTTCAGCAAGTTTGACGCAGGTTGTAGTCGGAAGTGACCCTTTCTTTTTAGGAACCTCAAGTAATTTCTCACTAACTTCCTTAAAGCGTTTTCTTTGCTCCACATTGATTTTCTTGTTAATCTTTCCTGACACGTATGTGGCTAAACTTTCAGTAAATCTTCTGGTTGATACGAATGCCAGTGCCTGTGATTTGTCTTTTATTGCTTTTTCAATTATTTTAACGATAACATCATTTTTATTTTTGGTATTGAACATTTCAGCATCCAATACCTCTTTATTCAATGGAACTGGTCTATAATCATGTTCTACACATTTACCTTCAAGCCAACCTTCTATCTCTTCAATGTTTCTGAGTGTTGCAGATAAAGCAATAATTCTCATGGAAGGATTGATTATTTTAGCTCTTGTTATTGCCGCTTCAAGAGTTGGGCCTCGAGAGTATTCTCCAATCATGTGGAATTCATCAATGATTAATGTGTCCACATCACGCAAATTGTCCCATGAAAATCTTGTAAGCGCATCAAATGATTCAAAAACCATGACTGACAGGTCTGCACTTCCGGGATGTTTTCCAACTCTAATTCCATGTTCTTCAAATGCTTTAAACTCTTTAACTTTTTCATTTTGTATTGAAAGAAGTGGTGCGGCATAAACTGCTTTTCCGCCATTAAGTATTGTTTTAAGGGCAGGAAGCACTCCTAAAACTGTTTTTCCACTTGCTGTTGGAATACAAATGATGTAATTTGAGTCATCATCCAAATATCCTGATTCAATAACTGCTTTTTGAGCGGGATTGAAATCTTCAATATAGGGATATGCATCGTTTATTATTTCTTTAATTTCTTGAGGTAAATGTTCCATTTTAATCATTTAATTTTTATTTTTTTAATGTATAATAAATATTTGCAGAGAGCATTTGAAATCTATTCGTGGTAACAGTTATATATAATTAATTTATAAAATATTTACAAATTAAATTAAGGAGATTTTAATAATGGCAATTAAAGTAGAAGTATTTTCAACCAACTCTTGTCCACATTGTCCTGCAGCAATTGATGCTGCTCAAGAAGCTAAAGACAAATTAGGTGACGCTATTGATGTGGAAGTCCTTAAAATTGATGAAAGCAATGAAAACAGGGACAAAGCTATCGGATATCAAATCATGGCAGTACCTACTATTGTAATTGATGGTGAAGTCACATTTGTTGGCGCACCAATGGCAGATGAACTCATTGACAAACTAGAATCTTTATTATAGATTCTCATTTTTCATTCTTTTTTTGTAAAATGTCAGACGATAATTATACTGGTGTTACTACCGGGACTGTGGCGACAGCTTGTTCTCTTGCAGCTTTAGATGCAATTTTAGATTCCGCAGACATTGCATGTGTTAAGGTAGAAACTCCCAAAAAAACATTGGATATTATCATTGATGAATGCAAGTTACTGTCCTCTAATAAGGCTCAGGCAACCGCTCATAAAAATCCATACAATGACCCTGATGTTACAGTCAACCTGGATATTGTTTCAACTGTTGAACTTTTTGATAAAACCTCTGAAGAATCCAATGTTATTATTACAGGAGGAGTGGGTGTTGGAAAGATTACAAAACCCGGCCTTCAAATTCCTGTCGGTGATTATGCAATAAATCCGGTTCCACGACGTATGATTGTCAAAAACCTTGAAGATAAAATTCCTGAAGGTAAAGTGGCTAAAGTTACAATTTCAATTCCTGAAGGCGAAACTATTGCTCGTAAAACAATGAATCCTAAATTGGGAATTGTTGGTGGGATATCAGTTCTAGGAACAACTGGAATTGCAAGATCCATGTCAAGTGATGCATATAAAAATTCAATAGTGACACAAATCGACGTCGCTCTTGCCTCCAACATTAAGGATTTGGTTTTTGTTCCGGGAAATATCGGTGAAAAGCTGGCCTTAAAGAAATTAGATATTGCAAAAGAGCAAATTGTTCAGACCGGTAATTTCGTCGGATTCATGTTTGAAGAGGCTGAAAAAAGAGGTTTAACCAAGTTCACTTACTTTGGACATATGGGTAAATTAATCAAGGTTGCAGGCGGAATTTTCGATACAAAGCATGCCGTTGCAGATGGAAGGCGTGAAATAATGGTTACTCATGCGGCACTTTGCGGTGCGGATAGAAATGCTCTTCAAAGATTATATGATTCAAAAACAACAGATGACATGATGGATATTCTAGACGAAATTAATCTTTCTGTAGAGGTTTCAAATAGCATAGCTTCTGCTATTCATGAAAGATGCATGCAACGCTTTGATCTGGATTTGAATGTGATTCTGGTTGACATGGAAGGGAATTATTTAAACAATAATATGAGTCCTATTGAATAGGACTACTTTTTAATAATCTATTTTTTAAAATCCGAATGAATAACCCGCATTTTTACATACGCAATAACGGCATAGTGAGTTTTCATCCTTGATGCTCATGATTCTTGTTTTGCATTTGTATTCTCCATTTTCCAAAAAGACCTGGTCTTTTGCAGGATTGTCTCCAAATGGATGCAGTGGTTTTTTAGCCATCAATGCCAAATAAAGTGAAATGTATTTTGTAAATTCCCTGGTTTCTTCATCTCCGCCGGCATAAGTGTCAAAATAAAAGTTAATGTCATTTTTCAGGTTTTCTATTACTCCGTCTTTGATGTCATAGTCTTCTGTAATGTCTAGGGCAAAAATTTCATCCCAGGTTTCTGAATTGTATTTGGCAAGTTGTTTTGTTAATGGATCTTTATATCTTTCATCTGTGACCTTATTTCTAAGGTATTCAATAGGATAGTCTTTCAGATTTTCTTTAATTTCATCAAGTAATTCGGCTGCTTTCATAAGTAGATATGTATCTATCCAAATATATGTACTTGTCAGTATGGAAAATAGTTTTTAGTTTTTTTTAGTTAGTAGTTATTTCAGAGTTAATTAATTATTTAAGCAACAAACTCATTATATAATATTAATAATAGTGGAGAGTTTATTTTATGAAAATAGCAATGGTTGGTCAGTTTCCACCACATGTTGGTGGTGTTGGTGTTCATATACACACCTTGTCAAAAGAATTGGTAAAGCAGGGCCATGAAGTTTATGTAATTACTTATCCCCATAAGAATATTCAAGACATTGACGGGATTCATGTAATTGGAACAAGGGGCCTTAATATTCCTGGTGTCAGAGGATTGATGTTTAAAAAGAATGCTAAAAAAGCATTGGAAAATCTTTTGCAAAAAGAGGACATTGACATTATTCATGGTCATTATTTATTCCCTGCTGGTGCGGCTGCCGTTGAAGTCGGAAATGAGCATGGAATAAAAACCTATGTCACAGCTCACGGATCCGACATGTTTGAAGTATACAAAAAACAGCCATTGATGCGTTCCACTATTAAAAATGTATTGAAAAGAGCTGACTGTGTTTTAGCGGTAAGTAATGCATTAAGGCATGAGGTTATTGCTACTGGCGTCACCGGAATATCACAAAAAACCAAACTTTCCTGGAATTCCGTGGATGTTGGCAAGTTTTGTGATGATGAAAATAACTCCTTTAAAAATGAGAATAACCTTCTGGATAAGCCGATAGTCATGTTTGTCGGCAATCTGATTAAAAGAAAAAATGTCGAATCATTGCTTGAAGCTAAAAAGATTGCAAACAGTGAGTATTATCTGGTTATTGTAGGAGACGGGCCTTTATTTAAAAAACTCAACAAGAAAGTTGAAGAGGAAAACATTCGTGATGTAATATTCACAGGCTCCAGGGATGATGTTGAAAATATCATTCCAAGCTGTGATGTTTTGATTTTACCGTCTTTTTCAGAAAGTTTCGGGCTGGTTTTAATTGAAGCGTTAGCTTGCGGCAAACCTGTAATAGGCAGTAACGTGGGTGGAATAAGTGAAATAATCACTGATGATGTTGGATTGCTTGTCAATCCAGAAAAAGTGTCTTCCATAGCACGCGCAATTGATAAGGTCATCAATGAGGATGAGTTCAGATCAAACTTATCTTCAAATGCAAGACAACGTGCAATGAATTTTTCAAAAGTTGATATTCCTTATGAGGAGATTTAATATGAAGCAAATTGTAAGGTCCCCAGGTTCAGCAACAATAATCAATGCTATTGCAACTGGTTTCGGTTCTGCGTTTGGTATTGGTTTGGATATTAGGTGTGAAGCCAAATCCGCAAGCGATTCCATAACCTGCTCAAACGATGTTGGAGCGGATAACACATTGATGGAGTTATGTGCTGAAAAAGTTTTCAATCATTATGGCATCGATAAAAATGAATTCGGGATTGATTTAAAAACAGAATCTAGTTTGCCAATGGCGTCAGGATTATCAAGCAGTAGCGCTTCTTCCAATGCAATTGTTAAAGTAACCTCTTCAATAATTTCTGAAGAATTTGATTTAAAGCCACTTGATGATTTGGAAGTCGTCAATATGGCTATTGATGCATCTCTTGATGCGGGGGTTACAATTACCGGTTCATTTGACGATGCAACAGCATCCTATTTCGGAGGTGTTGTTGTGACTGATAATAGAAACAGGGAATTTATCATAAAGGAAGAAATGGAAGAACATCCTATTTTGGTTTATATGCCTAATTTTCATTCAAAATCCGGAGATTCAAATCCTGAAAGGATGAAACTGCTGGCTTCGCTGGTTGAAACAGCATTTGGATTTGCAAAAAATAAAGATTATTTCAAGGCTCTCAATTTAAACGGATTAATTTATTCTGCAACATTGGGATTCGATTCTTCAATAGCTATCGATGCACTTGAAGCAGGCGCAATTGCTTCAGGTTTGTCAGGAACAGGTTCCTCATTTGTGGCTGTTGTCGGTGATGAATCAATCGATGACGTTAAAGAAGCATGGGCCAAATATGAAGGCAGAGTTATCGAGACAAGAACAGATAATGAAGGCTGTATGATTTTATAGCAGAGTTTTGTGACATTGTTGATTTCGCATATCCGGCCATTATCTGGAAGTTAGTTAGTGGTGGATGTCATAATATATTTTCATAAAACTGGTTTTAATCATATACTTTATATACTAGTATCATAATAAATTATATTATTATCATTATTATCAATTTGGTGATTTTTTGAAGGATAGCTATGAAATAAAAACTTTTAATAATAAAAAAGAAGCTGAAGATCTTCTCAAAAAATCTAGAAATCGCATTGATGAAATTGATAATGAATTATTTGATTTAATTTCTCAAAGAACATCTCTTGCAAAGGATATTGCTCTTTCTAAAGATTATTTGGGAATGCCTATTTATGATGAATCTAGGGAAGAGGCAATCCATGAAAAAATTGATGGAATTTGTGAAGAATTAGGTCTTGATGTTGATATTATCGATCAAATCGTAGACATGCTAACTATATTAAATAAAAATGAGCAGAAAAAAATTTTAAAGGAGGAATGTTAATGGGCAATATTAGAACTTCATTTGTTAAACGTTTAGCAAAAGAACTTATTGAAACTCACAAAGGTGTTTTCACTACTGATTTTGAAGAAAACAAAAAATTAGTACAAGAATACTCTACTGTAAGTACTAAACATTTAAGAAATAAAATTGCAGGATATGTTACAAGGCTTGTAAGGTTAGAACAAACCCAAGAATAAGCTTTTTTCATATTATTTTTTTTACTACTTTTTTTATTATAATTTTTATTTTGTTTTAAGATTTTTAATAAACTGTATAATTTTTTTTATTTTAACTTTTAAATGCATTTAATTTTTTCAATTTATATCTAATTAAAAGTTTATTAATATGGTTTGATATAAATATATATTAATATTTTTGTTAGTTCAAAAATAAGACAAAATTTTTTAATGAAATAGGTGAATTTATGGATTTAATAGTAGCAAAATTTGGTGGAACCTCGGTTGGAAATGGTTCCAGAATTAAAAAAGCGGCGCAGTCCGTAGTAAATGAGTATATGAAAGG
>NZ_CAMJCX010000051.1 GCF_946404245.1 uncultured Methanobrevibacter sp. | reverse complement strand
GCCATGATTCCTTGTCTTAATGCAAGACCTCCTGATGCACAAGCAGCTTCAACTCTTGTGGTAGGTACAGGGTTAAGACCCATGTGGTCGGAAATAAGTGCTGCAATGTGTTCTTGCTCTACAAATAATCCTGAAGACATGTTTCCTACAAACATTGCTTCAATAGCAGCACCGTCAATTTCAGCGTCATTAATAGCTTTTACACCAGCTTCAGCGATTAAGTCTCTGAATGATGAATCCCATAATTCACCAAATTTAGTTTGTGAAACTCCGATAATAGCGACATCTCTCATATTCAAGCCCCCTTACATTTTAATTTTGCCTTTGAATTTAGCATAAACAGCATAATCGACATAGGTTTTATCGTCAATAATTTCTTGTGTTTTTGGAGCTAATTCTCTTCTTTCAACAATTTCATCTTTTACAGTTATTGTGAATCCATCACTTCCAGCACCGGATCCGTATGAAATGACAAAGATGTTATCTCCAGGTTCTGCAACATCCAAAATATTGGATAATGCTAAAGGTACTGCACCGGAATAGGTGTTACCGATATTTGGAGTTAAGAGTCCTTGTTTGATTTGTTCTGATGTGAATCCTAACTTTTTACCTGCTCTGAGGTAGAATTTACCGTTAGGTTGATGGAAACAAGCATAATCATAATCTTCAGGTTTAGAATCAGTTTCTTCGAACAGCATTTTTGCAGTGCTTAAAACATGTTTGAAGTAAGCAGGTTCTCCTGTGAAACGACCACCGTGGGACGGATAGTCTTGACCTTCTCTTCTGTAGAAATCAGGAGTGTCTGTTGTGAAACTGCATGTGTGATTAATATCAGCTATGGTGTTTTCCTTACCAATGACATAAGCTGCTCCTCCAGCAGATGCAGTGTATTCCAAAGCATCTCCAGGTGCACCTTGTGATGTGTCTGCACCGATAGCCAATGCATATTCAACCATGCCGGATTCAACAAGTCCCATTGACATTTGAATACCTGCGGTTCCTGCCTTACAAGCAAATTCCAAATCAGCTGCAGTCAATTTTGGAGTTGCGCAAACAGCTTCAGCTACAATGGAAGCTGTTGGTTTAACTGCATAAGGGTGAGATTCGGAACCTACATAAACAGCACCGATTTTACTTGGATCAATTTGAGCTCTTGCTAGTGCATACCTAGCAGCAGTTACTGCAATAGTAGCAGTGTCTTCATCAGCAGAAGGTACGGATTTTTCATTAACTACCAATCCATTTGATAAAGCTACAGGGTCATCTCCCCATACCTTTGCTATTTCTTCTACTTTAATTCTATAAGATGGTACGTGCGCACCATATCCTACTATTCCTACCATTAAATCACCTTAAATAATAATCTTAAAAGACATTAAAATTTAATTTAATTATAAATATTATATTTTTATTATTATATAAAATTAACTAAAAAATAGGTATTTTTTAAACAAAAAAAGAATTTTAAAAAAAGATTGAAAACTAAGATGCAGTTGCCGGGATTCGAACCCGGGTTGTAGGCTTGGAAGGCCCAAGTAATAACCAGACTATACCACAACTGCAATAAAAAGTGCGGCGTCCGGGATTTGAACCCGGGTCGCTAACGTGGCAGGCTAGAGTCTTAACCAGGCTGGACTAACACCGCATAAAAACTAACAACAAATAAACTTATGTTTTAATAATATATAAAGTTTTGCATTATTTGTCAAATTTATTAGCAAAATTTAAAAAAAGTGAAAAGTATTAGATTTTACGTGCAGTAACACAAATCCAATCATTTTCATCATTAATATAAGCTTTGAAGTCTTTAAAACCTGTCTTTTCCAGAGATTCCTTCAAGACTTCTTCAGAATATATTTTCATGTCAAGAAGTTCAACCAAATCATCATATTTTTCCATTTCGCCTTCACGGTATACTGCCTCATTGCAGAAAAATACAAGACCGTCCTTTTTAAGAACCCTGTTGACTTCCTTTAAATCGTTGATGAAATCCGGCCAGAAATAGATTGTCTCAAAACCGGTTACGATATCGAATGTCTCATCATAAAAAGGTATGTCTGAAACTGATCCCTGCAATACATTGACTATTCCCCTTTCAATCGCATCCTTATTAAGGTCAGTGGATTTTTCAACGCTGACTTCTGAGTAATCAATTCCGACAACCCTTCCGTTTTCTGATATCTGCGCTGCAAACCTTTCGATGTTTCTTCCTCCGCCACAGCCGATATCCAGAATCTTGCTGTCCTCTTTAACCTCAAAATGACTTACGCCCCATTGTGCCATGCTCTCGTGGGACCTGTTCATTCTGTCAAGTATCTGATGGCCAAGCTCGCCGACAGGCTTTCTTGCATTCTTAATCAGTTCCTTATCTTCAATATGATGACCTGTATTTACCTTATCGTTATCGCCCATAGTATCACTTCTTCATTCCCTTACGTGTTTTAATAGCTTGTCCTGTTTCAAATTGCTCTATTTCGCATGCTCCTAAAAGAGCCTTTCCGAAAGCAAGAAGATTGTCCTGTTCATCTACAATCAAAACCTCATCCTTTGCCCTTATGTTTTCATCACAGTCCACAACAAACTTACAGAATACGCTTTTTCCGTCCAGTGCAAACGGCACTGAGTCCTCATTGACAACTACCCTGTTTTGAGGATAATGCATTGCATTGTGAAGTCTTTTTGCACCTTCTTTTGATAAAATCAGGTAGGAGTCTGATGCCCTCATGTTCACTATAGGCACCTTGCCGTCATAGATATGCCTGATTTTGCCTGTCTTTTTACTCTTTTCTATGTTGATGTTTCCTGTAAATAGCGCTTCACCAGCACCGACACCGAACTGGTAATCTGCAATTGCCTTGATTTTCTTGACATCATCCTTTTTGTATCTGATTTCGTCTGAGGATTCATGCTTCTCGAACAAGCCCAGCTCTAGGTCCCTGACGACTCTTGAGTGAATCAAAACCTGGCCATAATACTCAACGAATTCTGAAATGAAGTCTTCAGCAAACTCAATGCTGTCAACATCACGGGTTTTAGGCGCATCGCTCTGGCTTAACGGATATACCTCGTCAATTTCCAGTGGAATTAGTCCAAATGGAATGTCCAATACCATGAAATCAGTGTTTTCAAGGTCAAGTTCCTGTTGGGCGCCGTACACATAGAATTCACCCAGCTTGCCTGAGACAAACTTGGAATACGGTTTTCTTGTCGGAGGCAATATCACCAAATCACGTTTTTTAGGCATTTGCCTGAGCTTTTGCATGTGCCTCAGCACTTCCGGCCTGCAAAGAGATTCGGGACCTGTGTAGAAAAATGCTGACTTTTTGCTTCTCGGATCGTACTTTTCCAAATCTTGAGAGTAGTTTCCCAGATGCCTTACAGCCTCCAGGAGTGCTGGGTGTGCCCTGCATCTTTCCTCAACAAGTTCCATCAGACTTCCTTCATATATGGCCTGTCTGATCAGTCTCAGCTCTGCAAATGAAACATGCAAGTTATGTTGAGCAATCAGATCCCTTCTTTTCTCTTTAGGCATTGCCCTCAGGTCATCCGGAGTGTATTTTGTGCACACTTCACATGAGCAAGGCATTTCCTGGAGGTTTTCAAGCTTGTAGGTTCCTCTTGTTGACAATAGCCTGTCGTCTTCAGCATATAGTATGTATGCGGCTGAGTCGAAAAGGTCACATCCCATTGCAACGCACAGCGCAAATATCATAGGATGTCCCGCTCCCATCAGATGGCGGGGAACGGTATCTGAAAGCTCCTTCATGGAGTTCATCACAACATCAACAAGGTCTTTGTAGTGGTATGACTCCATCAGAGGAACCACCGCACCTATGGGATACAAATCAGCATCAAGCTTTGAGAGCTCCTTTGCACATTCACGTCTCAAGTCAAGAAATGTTGATCCCTGAACCACTGAATTCAAAAGCATTTCAATGTTGTGTTCCTTTTTATATGCAACAGCTTCACGTGCACGCTCAAGGGTGATTTCCAAATCGGCTTCGGCCTTTTCCCTATCCACAAAAGGGGCTGTCGGAATGTCAAGGCTTGTTCCTATATCTGTTTTGATTTGTTCCTGAAATTCAATTACTTCCTTGTTGGTAATTTCCACATCACCGTAAACTGACAGCTGGAAAGACCCTGAATCTGTCATTATCGGACCGTCAAAGTGAATAAGTTCATGCAATCCTTTTTCGATGGCTTCGGCCTTTAAGTCCTCATCCTTGTAAATCAGATATGCATTGGTGATTACTATGTCCGCCCCATACTTGCCGACGTCGATTGCCTGTTTTCTCGGATGAATAACCGGCATTAATGCAGGGGTTTTAACATCACCGTGTTTTGTTTTTAAAACACCCACACGACCCATATTATCTTTAGCTTTAATTTCAAACATTCATATAACCTTAATCGTTTAATAGGAGAACTTAATTGTAAAATCCAAAATCAAGTTCAAAAAAATAATCTCTAAAATAAATTAGAATATCTAAATAAACATTAAGCGAGAAATTATATAAATTTTGCTCATTTAAGGAATTAAAAATAAGATGACTTTAAAAAAATAGCATTGCCCTGAAAAATTGCATTAAAATAATACAAATATTCGAAAACCCCTCGAAAATATAAAAACGATAAACAACTAAAATTAATGTTAGATAAAATGAGTTACGAAAATAATGCAAGGGTAATTAGCGACGATGTTTTTGACCTAGTCAATGAATGTTTCAGTCAGGAAAAAAGTAGTCGAAATATTGAAGGAAGGGTCAATTTTTTTGACACTTACAATGATTATTTTGTTTTAACAGATGATGGATCATATTCTATTAATTCAAAAGAAATAAACCATAAAGTTGAAACGTTACATACATCTACAGGCGCAATAAGTGAGTCATTTGAGAAATTTATCAAGCCGATGAAGTTCAATTATGATGAGGACATTGCAATTCTGGACATCTGTGCAGGAATCGGATACAATACATCCGCTGCAATAGCTGATTTTATTGAAAACAGCCATGATTCCAAATTGACTGTAGATATGGTTGAAATATCAAAAGCCACACTTGCATGCGGCCTTCTGGTACCATCACCGATTGAAGCTCATGACATTACCAGAAAGGCCATTGAAGATGAACTCATCAAACAGGACTATGCCACATTAAGCGCTGAAGATGCCGAAATTCCCGAAAACATTGACATCAATGTCTACATTGAGGACGCAAGACAGACCGTCCAAAAGCTTGATGACAACACCTATGATGCAATATTTCTAGACCCGTTCAGCCAGAACATGGCCCCTGAACTGTTTTCACTTGAATTTTTCAGGGAATTCAGGCGTGTTATCAAGGATGACGGCATCGTTGCAACCTACACCTCATCAGCGCCGGTAAGAGATGCATTTATTGAAGCTGACTTCTACATTGGCCTCGGCCCGATATTCGGAAGAAAACAGGGAGGAACACTGGCCAGCCCAAATCCTGCAATGCTTGACACTTCACTTCCAAAAAACGATGAGATAAGAATTGCACTCTCTGATGTCGGAATTCCATTCAGGGACCCTAATCTAAACGACAACAGCGACGTTATTCTTGAAAGAAGAACTGAAGAGCGCCACAATGCAAGGCACAACACCAAAATATCATCTGCAGTTAAAACACCTATATTTTTAGCATGCGAAATGGATGATGAAAAGCTCAAAAGGCGTGTCGAGAGAAATCTCGCTAAAATGAATATACCATCAACAACATCAAAAGAAGCATATTATATAGTTGAGTGTGAAAATGACTACTGTGAAAAACAGGACTCTGAAAATAACTCAAGAAACAGAATTTTAAATATGAAAAAAAGATTAAAAAAAGTTAAAATGGGAAAATTATGAAGCTACATATTTTCCGCTTTTTAAAGTATAAGCATCATCTTTTGTACAGGATTTAGTCGGTGTTATGACACTCAAGTCTCCACCGGATCCGCCGTGATTGTGTCCGAACACTGACCAGTCACTGTCACAATGCGCACAGACAATGATACCTTCAGCACTACTACCTTCACCGTTACCGGTTGCAGGGAATGTTCCCCAGTTAGCGTATTCTGAACCTGCAAAGAATATGCTCCAGTAAAGTTCATGACTTCCGCAGCAAGGACAGGTTCTGTCAAACTCAGTCACATAAAATGTGTAACCGTATTTGCTGAGTTCACCTGATGCTGAAGCTCTACCTATAGCCAAGATAGAGTATCCGTCTTCAGAAACTCCATATTGATTATATGCAGTTCCTATGTTGGATTCAATTATCTCAATAGTTTTTGTAGTGGAGTATCCATTGCTTGAATCTTTCAAAGTGATTTTGTAGGTTCCAACGTCAAGATTGTAGTTGAAACTTGCAGCACCATATGAATTTGTCTTAAGGGTACTAGTCTTCCCGTTGAATGTAACTTCAATATTCTTATTCTTTACAATATTACCGTCTTTATCAAGAAGTGTTGCGGTGTATTTTGAAGTAACATTCGCAGCATCAACAACATTGTATGCCTTGATTGTAGGTGCTAAAACTGTAATTTTAGTACTGATACTGTCTCCGGTGTACGGATCAGAGGACTTAAATGTGTAAGTTCCCTTTGCCAACTTGTAGCTTACGCTGGCAACACCATTTGCATCGGTTTTTGCAGTTTTCTTAACTCCTTTGATGTAAACATAAACCTTAGCGTTTTTGACAAGTTCATCATCCTTGTAAAGATTTACCTTAAATGTGGAAGTCTTGTCTGAAAACACAGTCATTTTGCTTGCAGACATGGTGTGCAGGATTTTAACTGTATTGGTTTTCTGCTCACCAGTAGATGGATTTATAGAATACATCTTAAAGGAAGTCGGTTTTGAAATTATAGTAAGCTTAGCTACACCCTTTGAATTGGTTTTGACTTTAAAGGTGTTTCCATGAGCTTTAAATGTGACATATTTCTTTGCTAAGACCTTTCCGTTTTTACCGTAAAATGTAGCAGAGAACACCTTGGAACTCAAGTAATGCTTGGATACATCACTTGCAACTACAGATGTTTTAATAACAATCTTGTTGGATATTTTATATCCTTTAGGATGAACAGCATAAATTGTGTAAGTTCCAACCTTCAAATCAATGTCTAAACTTGCATAACCGTTTGAATTTGTCTTTTTAGTGTAGGTCTTTCCTTTTAAAATAAACTGGACATTCTTGTTCTTTAAAGGAGTGCCGTCACTATTGTAAAAGCAAGCTGTATACTTTTTGGAATTTGAATAAGTTTTAGTTATATCTTTACCTTTAATAACAGGCAGGACTTGAATTTTCTCACTATTGGAAACATCTCCAACTTTAGTGGAAACAACATAGGTTCCGGAATCTAAATTCAACGGAACTGAAACCTTACCTTTGCTATTGGTGTTTAAATCATAACTAACACCATTTACTTTTATGGTTACAGATGCATTCTTTACAGGCTTGTCATCCTGTGATATGACAACGCTATACTTTGATCCGCTGTAATATGAATCTGCATCTACACTACTAATTGAATAATTCGCATTTGAATCAGCAGTGATTGTATCCTCACTTGCAGATAACAAATTTACATTACCCGAAGGAGGTTCTTCATCAACATCTCCAGCAATTATGTCATCGGTTGAATTTGCATCAACTGCTGCAACCGCAGAAATTGATAACATAAATACCAGAGTTATTAAAAATAACTTAATTTTTTTATTAAACATACGTTAACCCCATTTAACATTTGTTCGTAATAATTTTTATTTCACTTTTTCTATAAAAAGCTTTTGATTTTTAAAAAAAGCACAAATAAGTCCAATTTATAAAAAATAAACAATAAAAAGGTTAAAAATAGTTTAAATAGATTTAAAATATTGAAATTATTAACAAAAGACAAAATATAAGTGAAATAAGAATCTTTGAAATTACTAATACTTACAAATAGTTTTAATAAGTTATGAATATTGATTTAACTTTGCATGAGACATTTAAAAACAATTCAATAAAATAAAAGAAATAAATCATAATTCAGGGCTTAAAACACAGTAAAAATAGCTATTTTAAATTTAAAGCTTGAAAATGAAAAAAAGATAAAAAATGAAAATAAGGTTAAAATACCCTATTCCACAGTAACACATTTTGCTAAATTTTTAGGCTTGTCAGGGTCATGACCCTTTTCAAGAGTAATGTAATATGCAATCAATTGAAGTGGCACAATATAAACCAATGGTGCAATAATCTCCTTGACTTCAGGATTTATTGAAATGATTGCATTTGCCTTGCTTTCAAGTGACTCGTCACCTGATGCACCTATTGCCAAAACATTTGCACCACGGGACTTGACCTCTTCAAGATTACTCATGGTTTTTCTGTAATTGTCTCCAGGAGGAATAATTACAACAACAGGGATTCCCTCATCTATTAAAGCCAAAGGACCATGCTTTAGCTCTCCTGCAGCATATCCTTCACCGTGAATATATGAAATTTCCTTAAGTTTCAGTGCTCCTTCAAGCGCTGTAGGATAGGAATATCCTCTTCCCAGATAGAAGAAGTCACGGGCATAGTTGTATCTTTTGGAAAGTTCCTTGATGAAATCTTCCTGAAGCAACACTTCATCTATGAAATCAGGAACATTATCCAGATCACTCAGCAATTCATCATCATGAGCAAGAAGTGCTGCAAACAAGTATATTGAAGTTAACTGTGCAACATATGTTTTTGTAGCTGCCACACCAATTTCAGGACCTGCCTGAGTTTGGATTACATAGTCCGCCCTTCTGGTAATTGCAGAACCCGCAACATTGACAATACCCAATGTTTTGGATGTTTTATTTGCAACGTCAAGTGCCTTGAGTGAGTCTGCAGTCTCACCGGACTGTGATATGAAAACAACTAATGTCTTATCATTTAAAGTATTGGCAGAATACTTGAATTCAGATGCGAGAATAACATCTGTCGGAATTCCTGCAAGGGATTCAATTAAATATTTACCTGTCAGGGAAGCATGGTATGATGTTCCGCATGCCACAAAGCATACCCTTTGCAAGTCTCCAACCTCATCAATGATATTTTGAATATTTTCCCTTTGAGTTAATGTATTCCTGACTGCAGTAGCCTGCTCATTGATTTCTTTAATCATGAAATGTTCATAACCTTCCTTTTCTGCCATTTCAGGAGTCCAGTTAATTGTTTCTATATCCTTATTGACCACATTGTCAAATTCATCATGAACAACAACCCCTGTCTTATCCAAAATGACGATTTCTCCTTTTTCAGGATAGATTATGTCTTTAGCATATTTTAGAATAGCTGGAGAATCTGATGCAAGGTAATATCCATTTTCACCAAGTCCTACAATCAATGGAGAATCCTTACGGGTTGCAACTATCTTATCAGGTTCCTTAACGGATATTGCCGCAAGAGCATATGCCCCTTCAATAACGCCAATTGTTTTTCTGACTGCATGCTCCAGGTCATTTCCCTCATCCATAAACTTTTGAATGAGATGCGGAATGACTTCAGTGTCGGTTTCTGACTTGAATACATGACCTTCTGCAATCAATTTCTCCTTGATTTCCAAATAATTTTCAATGATACCGTTATGCACCACGGCAACGGTATTCTCTTCATCAACATGAGGATGTGAATTTAATTTTGACGGATCACCGTGTGTTGCCCAACGAACGTGAGCAATACCGAATTTTCCAGGCATGTCTGTGAGGTTTAGGCTTTTGTCCACCTCTTCAATTTTACCCTTATCCTTTTTTATGTTAATCTTGCCGTCTGCGAAGGTAGCCAGTCCAATTGAATCATATCCCCTATATTCAAGTTTAGATATGCAATCAAAAAGAATAGGAGCTACGTCCTCATCTTCCTTTAATATACAACCAACAATTCCACACATCTAATCACCTTGATACTCATAAATATCCTTATAGAGTTTTACAACATCCCCAATAATTAAAATAGCAGGAGTGTTGATTTTTTTATCTGAAATATCACCCAATGTGCCGAATACAACATTCTCGTTTGGAAGTGTTCCGCTTTCAACCACACATACCGGAGTGTCGGCTGAGCGATATTTCATGATTTCAGAGGTATTTTCCTTTATATTTCCAATACCCATCAATATAATTAATGTATCAGCAGTGTAGTCCCAGTGAACCTGGCTTTCAGGTTTTGTAGGGTCCTCATGGCCAGTCACAATAGTTACTGATGTTGCCACTGCTCTGTGAGTTACAGGTAGTCCAAGAGAAGTTGGTGCTCCAATAGCGGAAGTTACACCTGGAATTACTTCAAATTTGATATCATGTTCCATTAAAGCCAATATTTCTTCTCCACCACGGCCGAAAACAAAAGGATCTCCTCCTTTTAGCCTTACGACATTTTCATGGTTTTGAGCCTGTTCTATAATCAACTCATTGATTTCATCCTGTGTCTTATAATGTTCTCCTGCTTTTTTACCCACATAAATCCTTTCTGCAGTTTCAGGAGCATGTGCCAATATTTCTTCATTAGCCAAATAATCATATAAAACAACATCAGCTTTATTCAGGGCTTTGACTGCCTTAAGAGTTATTAAATCAGCATCTCCAGGTCCTGCACCAATTAAATAAACTACCAT
>NZ_CAMJCX010000050.1 GCF_946404245.1 uncultured Methanobrevibacter sp. | reverse complement strand
GCTGAAACAGACCCAACACAGGATGTTGAAGGTATTGATGCAGCTTGTAAAACTGTAATTTTAGCAAATTCCCTTTTAGGAATCGATGCAACATACAGTGATGTGGAAGTTAAAGGTATATCAGACATTAACTCACAGGCTATTGAACTTGCTAAAAAAGACGATTACCTAATAAAATTAATAGCTGAAGTGTCTCCGGAACAGTTAAGGGTAGCTCCACGTTTAGTTAAAAGGGGAAGTTCCTACGATGTAAGCGGAACCTTGAACATGGCTACAATCCACACCGATTTGGCAGGAGACATAACTGTAATGGGACTTGGAGCAGGATCTCTTGAAACTGCTTCTGCGATGTTGACTGATTTAATTAGTATTTTAAAAAATAAAAACTAATTAAATATTTTTTTTACTTTTTTTAGATAACATGAAATACGTAATTTTTATTCCAGATGGATCCAGTGATTACCCGGTTGATGAATTGGATGGAAAAACTCCATTGATGGTTGCAAATACACCAAATATAGACAAATTAGCTAAAAAAGGATATGGTGGATTTACAAACAATGTTCCAGAACAATACACTCCTGGCTCTGATGTAGCAAACATGAGTATCTTCGGTTTCAATCCTGCAGATTACTATACAGGTCGTGGACCCCTTGAAGCGGGCAGTGAAGGAATTCCAACAAAGCCTGAAGATGTAATATTCAGATGCAACACCATTTTCAGCGAAGACGGCTTGATGGATGACTTCAATGCAGGCCACATTTCAACCGAGGAAGCCGATGAGCTAATGAAAGGATTGAATGAATATTTCCATGAAAAATATCCTGATTTCAAAGGAAAATTCTACACCGGCGTAAGCTACAGGCATTTATTCATTTATTCCTGCGACAGCGTTGAGGATGCAGAGATATTGTCAAGCATCAAGACAATGCCTCCTCATGATATTACCGGAGAAAAACTTGTTGACAATCTGTTTGGCGAGTGTGAACTGGCTCAGGAAATCCAGCAGATAATGTTTGAGTCAAGAGAATATCTTAAAGATGCTGAAGTAAACCAAAAAAGGGAAATCCCTGCAAATATGGTATGGCTATGGGGACAAGGCGTAACACCTACACTGCCTAACTTCGAAGAAACCTACGGCATCACAGCTTCTGTGATTACCGGCGTTGACTTATTGAAAGGAATCGGAAACTTTGCAGGAATGAACATCGTCAATGTGCCTGGAGCTACAGGATACTTTGACACAGACTATGAGGCAAAAGGAAAATACGGAATCGAGGCATTAAAGGAAACTGATTTGTTATTAATTCACATTGAAGCTCCTGATGAAGCGGGCCATGCACAAAATACTGCTGAAAAAGTCAAAGCTATTGAAAGAATCGACGAGTTTATTGTAGGCCCAATCATTGAAAGTTTGGAAGGTGAACCTTACAGGGGAGCAATTCTGCCTGACCATCCGACCCCGATAAGCGTCGGAACTCACACAAGGGATAATGTTCCTATTATAATATTTGATTCCGAACGTGACGGTGATGAATGTGAATCATTTGATGAGGAAGGTGTCAAAAAAGGATCTCTTGAATTCAAGAAAGGACATTTCCTAGTTCAAAGATTAATAGAAGGAGATTTTTAAATGAAAGTATTATTAGTCAATGGAAGCCCAAATAAGGAGGGCTGTACTTATACCGCACTTACATATGTTGAAGAAACTTTAAATGAAGCAGGAATTGAAACAGAAATATTCTGGATTAAAACAAAACCTATTATAGGCTGCATTGCCTGCGGAAAATGCGCTGAAAAAGGAGAATGTACCTTTGACAACGATGTGGTAAACGAATTTGTCAAAAAGGCATACGACGCTGACGGATTCATATTCGGCTCACCGGTATATTATGCAGGGGCGACAGGTTCAATAACCTCATTTTTAGACAGGGCATTCTATTCAAATTCACAGGGAACAGGTCTTGAAGCATTCAAGCACAAACCTGCTTCCGTAATATGTTCCGCTAGACGTGGAGGAACAACCGCAACTTATGATCAGTTAAACAAATATTTGGGAATCTCACAGATGCCTATCATTTCTTCATTCTACTGGAACATGGTTCATGGAAACACTCCTGAAGAGGTCAAACAGGACCTTGAAGGACTTGCAACCATGAGACAGCTTGGAAGAAACATGGCATTTTTCCTGAAATGTATTGAAGCTGGTAAAAAAGAAGGTTTGACTCCTGAAGAGGAACCAAAAATAGCTTTTAACTTTATAAGATAGTTTATGAATGTTTTTAAAACTCCTGAAGGATATCTATATTCAAATAAGGCATTGTTCTACTTGTTCATTCCGCTTTTGGTAGAATATGCTTTGGAATTCTTTGTCGGTTTGGCCGATTCAATAATGGTTGCATCACTTGGCGAAGCGGCAATTTCGGGAGTTTCCTTAGTTGACTTTTTGATGCAACTGCTTATTTTTTCTTTTTCAGCCCTTGCAACGGGAGGTGCCGTTGTAGCAGGACAATACCTGGGGGATAATCAACTTGAAAAAGCCCAAAATTCAGCGACACAGCTTGTATGGTTTTCAACAATAGCATCTGCAGCGTTAATGATTTTGGTTCTTGTTTTAAGGCAGTTTTTAATTGGAATCCTGTTCGGTCAGATTGAGGCTGAAGTGTGGCATAATGCTGAAGTGTACCTGTATATAGTTGCACTGTCAATCCCTTTCATTGCAATATACAATGCGGGAGCTGCAATTTTCAGAACAACCAATGACGCCTCACTGCCGATGAAAATAATGTTGCTTTGTGACGTGCTGAATGTTTTAGGCAATGCATTCTGCATATATTATCTGGGATGGGATGTTACCGGCGTTGCCGTTCCAACCGTTATCTCAAGAGTTGCGGCTGCCCTTTTAATATTATACTTTGCAATTGATGAGGATTACAAGTTGCATATTAAAAGAACATTAAAACATAAGTTTGACTTTTATGTGCTTAGAAAAGTTCTTAAAGTCGGAATTCCTTATGGAATTGAAAACGGACTCTTCCAACTGGGCCGTGTGCTTGTCTTAAGTTTGGTTTCAACATTCGGAACAATGGCTATTGCCGCAAATTCAGTGGGATATGCAATAGGAATATTTTCAGTTCTTCCAGGTTTTGCAATAAATCTGGGACTGACCGCTGTAATTTCAAGGTGTGTCGGGGCAAATGATTATGAACAGGCAAAATACTATAACAAAAAGTGTTTGGTCATTGTATTCATTTCCCATGTGCTGATTAACATAGCGATTTTTGCCATGTTGCCGTTAATATTGAATATTTACAATTTATCCGCCCAAACTGCAGTAATGACAACAGAAATGGTCATATGGCATGGAATCTTTGCAATAATAATCTGGCCGCTGTCATTTACACTACCTGCCACATTCAGGGGAGCCGGAGACTCAAAATCAGTCATGTACATAAGTTTGGCGGTAATGTTTACATGCAGAATTCTCCTCTCATACGTTATTGCAGATTGGATGGGAATTGGAGTGTTTGGAACATGGATAGCAATGTTCATTGACTGGTACGTAAGGGCAGGAATTTACATTTACAGATATTTCTCAAACAAATGGACAGAATACAGGGTGGTTTAATGAGACAGGAAATAACGTACAAGAATACTCATAACTTTAGTAGAAAGGAACTTGAAGACTTGTTTTTATCTGTTGAGTGGTCTTCCGGGGAATATCCCGAAAAGCTGGTGGTAGCAATGAAAAACTTCAGCACAGTCTTTTCAGCATGGGATGGCGATGAGCTTGTCGGACTGATAGCCGTGATGGATGACGGGATAATGAACGCATACATCCACTACTTGCTTGTAAAGCCGGACTATCAGCTTAAGGGAATTGGTAAAGAGCTGGTTGAAAGGGTCAAGAAGCATTATGACGATTATTTGAGGATTGTTGTAATCTGTCAAAATATCAATGTTAAGTTTTACGAATATTGCGGATTTGAAAAAGAGGACGATAAGAGCGCACTATTCATTACTGAATTGGAGAATTAGGTGTTAATATGGTACTTTTCAGAGGAGACATCAAGTGCAAAAGTTTACAGAGACGTACATCAATAAGCGTGATTTTACCTGCAGACAACATTCATTTCCTGCAGGATACGGAAGAAATCGTTCCGCAGCCTTACAAGACATTATACCTGCTTCATGGCCTCTACGGCAGCGACGACATATTCCTTGCAAACACTTCAATTCAGAAATTTGCAGAGGACAACGGAATAGCTATCGTGATACCTTGCGGAGAGAACAGCTTTTACGTTGACAACCCAAAAGCCCATGCATATTACGGTGAATATGTCGGCCAGGAACTTTTGGACATTACAAGAAACATATTTCCCCTTTCCGACAAACGTGAGGACACTTTCATTGCAGGCTTTTCAATGGGAGGCTACGGAGCTATCAGAAACGGTTTGAAGTACGCAGAGAATTTCTCAAAAATAGGAATGATTTCAGCTGCATTGATAACAGATGATGTCGTCGATTATGTCAGTGACGACAATGTATTGAGGTCAAGGGATTTTTATGAATCAATTTTTGGAGACTTGGATAAGCTGCAGGGTTCGGACATGGATCCTAAGGCATTGATTGAAAACTGCGGCGATGTCCCGGATATTTTCATGGCCTGCGGGGTGGATGATTTCCTCTATGGCAAAAATGTTGATTTTCATGAATTCCTAAAGTCAAAAGACATTGAATCCGAATTTATAGAAGCTCCTGGCGAGCATACATGGGAATTTTGCGACAAGCACATAAAGGAATTCATTAAAAGATTGGTGGAGTAGTGATGATATGGTAAAGTTATGTCCTAAGTGCGGAGCTGCATTAACAGAAGTCATTGGCGGTTATCTGTGCCGTGAATGCGGCGGGGGAATGTTTGATGAGGATGAGGTTATAACTCTCAAATGTCCGCGCTGCGGTGATGATTTGGGTAATTTGGGTGATACTTATTATTGCTATAGTTGCTCAATGTCAGTTAGCAGGGAAAGTGCTGTCAGTGGATCTGCTTCAAGTTATGATGATTATGATGAACCTGATTATGACTCCATGGCAGGCAATGGTGATGAAATTTGTCTAAATTGTACTTACTGGTCCGTAAGCCCTCACGGCTCAGCATATGGCATGGTCTGCAGAAGGGGGTATCCGACCGATGGTCCCGGAGACTCATGCAGCGAGTTTGTGGTTGAATCTCATTTTGCAAGTTATGGAAATGACGGCCAGTATCAGTTTGATGAAACTTCAAGGCACATTTCAAATAAGTTGCATCACTGGAAAAATAACAGGTAACTAAAAAAATTAACTTAAATTTTTATATTATTAGTGACTAAAATTATTATTGTATTAATTAATTAAGGAGAGGATTTTTCTGACAAAGTATATTATTATAACTGGTGGGGTAGTTAGTTCCATAGGTAAAGGTATTACCTCAGCATCTATGGGTAGGATTTTAAGATCTTACGGTTTAAAAGTTTCAGCTATTAAAATAGACCCTTATTTAAACTGGGATTCTGGAACACTCAATCCATATCAGCATGGGGAAGTGTTTGTAACTCATGATGGAATGGAAACAGACCTTGACCTAGGTCACTACGAAAGGTTTTTAGATGTTGAGCTTGACGGAATGGCTAACATTACAACAGGTAAAGTTTATGAATCTGTTATTGCTAAAGAAAGAGAAGGAGGATACTTGGGCGAATGTGTACAGGTTATTCCACATATCACTAATCGTATTAAAGAAATGATTAGGGCTAACTCTGAAAGCGCAGATTATGATGTCGTTCTGGTTGAACTAGGTGGTACTGTCGGAGATATTGAAAGTCAACCTTTCCTTGAAGCTTTAAGACAACTCAGAAATGAGGAAGGACGTGAAAACGTCATGTTTGTCCACGTTACATTTATTCCCTACCTAAATGCAGCTGGAGAATTCAAAACCAAACCAACCCAACATTCAACCAAAGAATTAAGAAGTGTCGGAATAAATCCTGATGTTATTGTATGCAGATCCCAAGAGCACATTGATGACGCATTGCTTGGAAAAGTGGCTCATTTCTGTGACGTGGATGTTAATGCAGTTGTAAACACTCCTGATGCAGGCACAATTTATGAAGTGCCTTTAGTTTTAGAAGACAAGAATATCGGTGAGTTCATTGTCAATAGAATCGGATTGGATGTTGAACCTGACTCATCCAAACTCGATGAATGGAGAAAAGTTGTAGACTCCATTAAAAATGCCGACTCAGAAGTCACCATAGGTATTGTAGGAAAATATGTTGAATTGGAAGATTCCTACATCAGTATCCGTGAATCCCTGCTTCATGCAGCCGCAAGCATTGGCGTTAAGGCAAATATCAAATACTTAAGCTCCGATGTCGAACAGTTGGATGAAAATGAATTAAAAGAATTTGATGGTATTCTAATCCCTGGAGGATTCGGAGAACGTGGATTTGAAGGAAAATTGGATGCTATCGATTATGCAATTGAAAATGATGTTCCATTATTCGGAATTTGTCTTGGAATGCAATCCATGGTAACCCAATTTGCAAGAAGAAACGGATATCCTGATGCAAACAGTTCTGAATTTGATGACAATCTTGAATTCCCTGTCATTGACATGATGGAAGAGCAAAAGAAAATCAAAAACATGGGCGGAACAATGCGTCTGGGATCTTATGACTGTAAAATCATTGAAGGAACCAAAACATTTGAGGCTTATGGTGAAACTGATATCGAGGAACGTCACAGACACAGATATGAATTCAACAATGATTTCAGGCAAGACCTTCAGGATAAAGGTTTAATCATATCAGGTACAAGTCCTGATGATTTCCTAGTTGAAATCGTTGAACTTCCAAATCATCCATGGGCTATCGGTTGCCAGTTCCATCCGGAATTCAAATCAAGACCAAATAGGCCACATCCTTTATTCAAAGCATTTTTAGAAGCTATTTATGAGTATTCTAAAAATTAACTTTTTTTCTTTTTTTTCACAATTTTACAAACTGAAAACAATTTAACGAGATTAATTTCTATCTAATTAATATTATAGTTAGTTTAATCTTTATTTATGAGTTTTAGTAACGTATTTCTTATTCAAATTACAGTAACGGTTTTATTTTCTATTGTGGCGTCAATTTATGATGTCAAGAGAGGTTTTGTTCCCGACTTGTTAAATTATCTGCTGATAGCTTTTGGCCTGTTTTCTAACCTAATTCTGACATTTTTCACAGGTAACGTTAAATTCATTTTAGCTTCAGTTATTTCAATGGTTATCACGTATGCTATAACGTATCTTTTATGGAAATTGCATTTATGGGGTGGTGGTGATGTAAAATTATTCACCTCAATTGCTACAGTTATACCATTTGGTGTTAATTTGGATTTTTTAGATATTTTTCCGTTAATGTCATTCTACCCGTTCACGTTCAGTGTCATTGTAAACAGTATTCTGGTGTCATTTCCGTTTTTGGTTGTATTCACAACAAGAAGAATCCTTAAAAATAATTCGGTTAGGCATAATGCCGATTTGTTAATCAATATTTTTAATTATGAATCGTTAAGGCTGCTGATTAGAACAACCCTCAACAAGACAGTTAAAGTGAAGGATTTAAAGGAAGGAATGATTGTCAATGATTATAGCTTTAATGATGAGCATATCTGCGAGCTGATAAGCGATTTAGATAAAAATCTGAAAGTCTATAAGAGTCATGATGACGATTTCAAATATTATTTCAAGTCCCAAAGCGCCGGAGGCATCACGATGGAGGATGTGACGCTGTTGAAGGTGATGTGCGCACAGAATTTTATTTCGGATACGGTATATGTCAAACTGGGTTTTCCCTTTGCTCCATCAATAATGTTGGGTCTTTTAATTGCATTGAGCTATGGTGATTTGATGATGCTCATTACAAAAAATCTGG
Source organism: uncultured Methanobrevibacter sp. (assembly GCF_946404245.1). Classification (GTDB taxonomy): domain Archaea; phylum Methanobacteriota; class Methanobacteria; order Methanobacteriales; family Methanobacteriaceae; genus Methanocatella. The sequence goes on along the minus strand of NZ_CAMJCX010000050.1, from coordinate 2,839 downwards.
TGCTGGTGGTGTGATGATGGACGATAAAGGTCAGGTTTCGCTTGAATATTTGCTGATATTTGCAGTATCTTTCATTGTCCTGATTGCATTTACCTTGCCTCTTTTGGAAGGGAGCATGAGCACTACGTTCGATGTTTCAGATTCATTAGAATTAAAATCGGATTTGTCGAAATTGTCCCAGGCGATTAAGCAGGTTTACGGCCAGGGTCAGGGGTCAAGGATTGCCGTGGATTTGGACATAAACAGTCCCGTTAAAATCAATATTGCAGATAATTATGTCTCCTCAAAAATCATGCTTAAAAACAAGCAATACAAGGAAATTAAAATCCCTGTAAAATCTAAACTGAAAAGCACTTCATTTAAATTATCCAAAGGTAAAAACACTTTTGTCATTGAGTGGCCGGTTGAAAGTGAAAACATGATAATCTATAAAAAATAGCCGTTATTTATACAAAAGTTTTTAAATCGTCAATTTAAATATTTAAACTATTAGATAATGGCGTGTGAATTTTTATGGATATGATAATTGCAATTATTTATGTCATTTTATTTATTATAATGATGATATTTGTTTTTTCAATAGGAATGTTAAGACAATACATGCCTAAACGGGAGATAATTTTAGTCCTCGTTGTAGCTTTTTTAATAGGTGCAATCGGAGGAGCATTCTTTTTGGAACCGATTTACGAAGAACTGCCGTCTGTTGTAAGTATGGTCGAGCAAAACGTTCCTGGTAATGAAGAAACATTATATTTAGATTTGTCATCTTCAATAAATATGAATGAACTGAGGCAAAACCTGTCAAATACTGAAGGTTTTATTTCATTTGAAGAAACTGGAATTACGATTCCTCTGTGGAAGTTTAATGACAGGGAACTGGAATACTTCAATTATGTGCTGGGAAATATCGACTCCCACTATAAGCATTATAATGTAACAAAAGATGGAAAACTTGAAATCGAGCTTGAGGACAATTATTCCTCCTACGACGCGCTGAAATCATTTTCAGATTGGTATAGGTTAGTTTATGGCGGATCAATTTCATATGCTCAGGTGCATGCGGTTCTTGTAATTTCATCATCTTCAGTAGATACCTTCCAACAGACATTGCTTGACCATGGAATAGTGCCAAGTAGAATGGAAGGCCCTGTACAGAATACTTTAAACCAGACCAATTCAACATTATTGCCTGGCTATCAATTTGTAGCAATCACAGGTGTTGTTGGTGTCATCGTTGCACTATTTGGAATTTATTTCGATTCTTTCGGTGTTTTCACAAGAAGATTTAGAAAATTCATGGGAGAAAAACGTAAAAGGTAATTCTATGAAAGCAGCGGTATTGTTTTCAGGGGGTAAAGACAGTACAATGGCATTGTACTATGCTTTAAATAAAAAAGAGGACGTGAAATTTCTTCTTTCAATGAAATCTCGCAATGATGAATCATACATGTTCCATGTTCCAAACATTCATGTCACTGATTTGCTTGCAGAAGCCCTTGAAATTCCAATAATGTCTGTTGAAACCGATGGGATTAAAGAAGAGGAACTTGAAGATTTGAGGGCAGCTTTTGAAAATCTGAAAAGTTCAGGTGTTGAGTGCATATATACAGGTGCACTTTACTCCCAATATCAAAAATCCAGAATTGAAAAATTGGGTTTGGAAGTTGGCCTGGAAATTATTTCTCCATATTGGCATGTGGATGAACTGGAATACATGAGGGAAATAGTTTCTTTAGGCTTCAAAATAATTATCAGTGGAGTTGCAGCCTGGGGCTTGGATGAAAAATGGCTTGGCAGAGTTATTGATGATGCGGCCATTGACGAGCTTGTAAAACTCAATGAAAAATATTACGTGGATATAGCCTTTGAAGGCGGTGAAGCCGAAACATTGGCTATAGACGGACCTATTTTTAAAAAGAAATTGAAAATTTTAAAAGATAGAAAAGAATGGCATCATGACAGTGGTGTTTACATAATCGAAGATGCCGTTTTGGAAGAAAAATAATTAGAAATTAATTTCTTCGAAAAATTCGCTGATTTTAGACTCGAAAGACTCGATGTCACTTTCGTTAATGATGAGTTTATCTGAAAGAGAAATCACGTTGCCGATTCCAAAGTCCAATTCGTTGAAATCCCTTTGCTGAAATCCTTCATAGTCCTGGGAATCGTCTTCTCTCATTCTTTTTTTCAATCTTTCAAAGCGTATGGTAGGATTTGCAAATATTGAAAGGATTATGAAGTTGTCAAAATTTTCCTTAAACATTTCAACTTCATGATGGCTTCTGATTCCTTCAATCATTACAAGATTGTCAGCTTCGGTTTCTTCCAATTGTTTAATCTTTTTAATAGTTAATTCAGAAACAATATAAGCACCGAATTCCTTTCTTAAATTTTGAGCAGTTTCCTTAGTGCTTTCGCCTCTTTTTTTAGCTTCTTCTCTGATAATGTCTCCCATACTGATTATTATTGCTCCTTTTTCCTGAGCCATGTCAGACACTATACTTTTTCCAGATCCTGGCATTCCAGATATACCCATTACTTGCATTATAATCCCTTTTTTTATTCTATTTTAATCTGTGCGATTGATTCTTTAAGGTTTTCTTCATTATCAAATTCATTTACCATTTCAATTAACACTTTCTTGTCCTGAGTTTTTAAATCTTCAGCGATTTTTGTCATGAATGGTATTGCTCTTACGATGTTGTCCATTATGGAAACATCAGACATTTTTGAGGTTCGAGATAGTGGATTCAAATCGATTGTAATAATGTTTTTTCCACTTTTTTTAAGGATTTCCGCTCTATCGCCATCTTCAAGAGGAATGAGAATGGTATCTGCA
>NZ_CAMJCX010000049.1 GCF_946404245.1 uncultured Methanobrevibacter sp. | reverse complement strand
AATTTGGTTTTGACCCAATGCACGGTTGGGGATATCATGACTCAGGAACAGAACCACTTATACAAAGTACAATTCTCAAAAGAGATAAAGACAATAATTTCGTAAATGACCTTGCTACTGATTATGAAATTTCAGATGATTTTAAAACATACACTGTAACAATTCGTGATGATGTAAACTTCACTGACGGTTCTAAATTAACCGCAAATGATGTAGCATTCTCATACAATAAAGCAAAAGAATTGGGTGAAGGAGCAGACTTAAGTTCCATGAATGAAGCTAAAGCAGATGGAAATAAAGTTGTTTTCACTTTGAATAAATCAGATTCAACTTTTATCAACAAATTAACTGATGTAGGTATTGTTCCGGAAGCCAACTATAATGAAGACTCATATGGTCAAAACCCTATCGGTTCAGGACCTTATAAATTGGCTCAATGGGATAAAGGTCAACAATTCATTTTAGAGAAAAATCCTGATTATTATGGAGAAGAACCATACTTCGAAAAAATTACAAATCTTTTCTTAGATCCAGATGCAGCATTTGCAGCAGTTAAAAACGGAGATGTGGATATTGCTGAAGTTCAATTAGCATATGCAAATGAAACCGTTGAAGGATATCATTTAGAATACTTCGATTCTATTGATGTACGTGGTATCTCCTTACCAACCCAAATGGATGAAGGCAAATTAAGTGAAGATAATGTCACTATCGGTAACAATGTCACTGGAGACCCTGCAATCAGGGAAGCATTAAACATAGGTATTGACAGAGAAGCATTGCTTGATGGTGCATTCAATGGGTACGGTAATGTATCATACAATGGTGTAGCTAACCAATTGCCATGGGCATTTGACTCAACATTTGAAGACGGTAAAGTCGATGAAGCAAAACAAGTTCTTGCACAGGCAGGATGGAATGATACTGACGGTGATGGAATCGTTGATAAAAACGGTACAAAAGCATCATTCTCAGTTTACTACAACTCCCAAGCATCTGAAAGACAAGCTATTGCAGTAGCGGTTGCAGAACAAGCTAAAGAAATAGGTATTGAAATTGAACCTGTTGGCGGAAGCTGGGATGATATTGATCCTAATAAATACAGTCAAGGAGTAGTATGGGGATTCGGTTCAGCTGACCCATTCGAAATTGAACACCAATACGATTCAAGAGTAGCTTGCGTAGGATACGATAACTCTGAAGGCCTTAATGACACTGCAGTTGATTCATTAATTGATGCAGCTATGGCTCAAGACTTAAACAGTTCCTATGCTACCTGGTCTCAAGCAGCTCAACAAGCAACATCCAACTATCCTTACTTATGGATTGGAACAGTTGACTACACTTACTTTGTAAGTGATGATTTGGATATTTCCAATAGTACACACCTTATCTACCCACATGGTGGAGATATCTGGGGTAACATCTACGATTGGAAACGCATTAATGAAACAGAAGCATAATTTAAATTTAAAAATGGTTTATTTTTATAAATCATTTTTTTAATTCTTTTTTTTAAGTAAATTTATATGAGTTGGTTAAAATTAACAATAAAAAATTAGCTAAGTTTTTAGGATTTAAAGCTATTAGATTACTAATTTTATTAATTGTTATTGCAGCAATCAGTTTTATAATGATACAGTTATCACCAATTGATCCGGTTAAAGCTTATCTTGGACAAAGAATTGTAAGTCAAGAACAATTGGCAATTATGGGTGAATATTGGGGAACAAACCTGTCTTTAGGTGAAAGAGTAATGGGTTGGCTTCAAACTTTAGCATCTGGAAGTATGGGTTTCTCATTGATATATAGAGTTCCTGTAACTGAAGTAATTATGCAAAAATTCACAGCTTCATTTACTCTAATGATTGTCTCATGGATAATATCTGCGGTTGTAGGTTTCGGTTTAGGTGTGATTGCTGGTGCAAAAGAAGGAACATGGATAGACAAGGCAATTAAAACTTATTGTTACATATTACAGTCCACACCTACCTTTTGGATAGGATTAGTATTTTTAATGGTTTTCTCAGTATATTTAGGCTGGTTCCCTATAGGACTTTCAGTACCTATCGGGCAATTGTCTGATACAGTAACATTTTGGCAATGGTTATATAGGTTGATATTGCCTGCAATAACATTGAGTATTGTGGGAATTGCATCTCTTACAATGTACACAAGGGATAAACTTATCAGTGTTAAAAAAAGCGATTATTTCTTATTTGCACAGGCAAGAGGTGAAAGCTTCTGGGGTATTATTAAAAATCACGGAATAAGAAATATTTTGCTCCCGGCAATTACAATCCAATTCCTATCATTTAATGAATTGTTTGGTGGAACCATTCTTGTTGAACAGGTATTTGCTTATCCGGGTATTGGTCAGGCTACTGTTGCTGCAGGTTTGAGGTCTGATGTTCCATTATTACTTGGAATTGTCATTATCAGTGCAATTTTTGTATTTATGGGAAATCTCATTGCCGATTTGATTTATAAATATGTTGACCCAAGACTAAGAGGTGATGATGATGAGTGAAATGCCATGGTATAACAGAGGTTTGTTTAGCTCTTTAAATTTGAGGCAAAAGACTCTTTTAACTATTGCAATTACAGGATTGGTTTTAGCGATTATATTTATCTGCGGATATATGATTGATGCTAATTTGCCAACAAACTTTGCCATTAAAATGAAACCTCCATCTTTTGAACATCCGTTTGGTACCGATTGGATGGGTAGGGACATGTTCATAAGAACATTGAAAGGTTTAAGTTTAAGTATCATGATTGGATTAGCCGCTTCAATTATATCAAGTATCATTGCTACAATCTTGGCTTTTGTTGCAAGTGTTAATAAGTACTGTGATTCATTCATATCATGGTTAATCGATTTGTTTGCATCAGTGCCTCATATATTGTTAATCATGATGATATCTATTGGTTTGGGTAAAGGAGCATTTGGTGTAATGATGGCAGTCGCATTTACACATTGGGTGAATTTGACAAGGGTTCTTAGAGCTGAAGTACTGCAAATCAATACATCAGAATATGTTGCATTATCTAAGAGATTCGGTAAAAATAAACTTTGGATTGCAAAGGAACATATTTTGCCGTTAGTATTGTCTCAGATATTTGTAGGAACTTTATTGGTATTCCCTCATGCAATAATGCATGAATCAAGCGTAACATTTTTAGGATTTGGTTTATCACCTCATGAACCTGCAATTGGTATTATTTTATCAGAATCCATGTCCTATCTTGCAATGGGTGCTTGGTGGTTAGCATTCTTCCCGGGTGCTGCATTGCTGATTGTTGTATTATTGTTTGATATTATCGGGGATAATCTAAAACGATTAGTTGACCCTTCACAGGCAAACGACTAGATTGGGTGATGTTATGGCAAAATTATTAGAAGTAAATAATTTATCAATATCCTTTACACAATATGTTCAGGGATTAAACAGGCACGATTTAAAGGTGATTTCTGATTTAACAATTGATGTTGCCGAAAGTGAAATTGTTGCCATATTAGGTTCCAGTGGTTCAGGTAAAAGTCTTTTAGCTCATTCAATCTTAGGGATCCTGCCTTATAACTCTCATGTCGAAGGGGAAATAAAATATCGGGGAAACGTTTTAAATCAGGAATTAAAAGAAAAATTGAGAGGAAATGAAATTTGTTTAATACCTCAATCTGTAAATTTCTTAGACCCTCTAATGAAAGTATCTGAGCAGGCAATTGGTGAATGTAAGGACGAAAAGGAACATGCGGAGAAAAAAATCAAACAAAGAGAAATCTTTGCCAAATATGGATTGGATGAAAGTGTCGATGATTTATATCCTTTTGAATTGTCTGGTGGAATGGCAAGGAAAGTTTTATTGTCCACAGCATTAATAGAAGATCCCAATTTATTAATTGCAGACGAACCAACACCTGGACTTGATAAAAAAAGTGTTGATGAAACTATCGAGGATATTAAAAATCTGAAGGAAAATGGAAAAGGAGTGTTATTGATTACTCACGAAATAGATGTTGCTTTGAAAACCGCAGACAGGATTGCAATATTCTATTCAGGTTATGTAATTGAGATAAACACTGTTGAAAACTTCAAAAATGCAGATAATGTATTGCATCCATATACTAAAGCTTTAATTAATTCACTTCCTAAAAACGGTTTTAAATTAACTGAAGGTGTTCAGCCATTAGATGTAGTTGACGGATGTCCGTATTATGAAAACTGTCCAATACGTTTGGATAAGTGTGAAAATAATAAACCAAAATTAGTTGACCATAATGGAGTCATGATTAGATGTTTTAATTTTGAGGAGGCTAGTGATGAATCTTAAAGCAAGCAATATTTCTTTTTCATATACTAAAAAAAGACAAATATTAAATGATGTTTCATTATCTCTTAACAGCAATGAAATAATCGGTTTAATGGGGGACAGTGGTAGCGGTAAATCTACATTATGTAAAATCCTATCAGGCCACATATCTCATTATTCCGGTGAGGTTACTTTAGATGGAAACAAAATTCAGGATAAGGGATTTTATCCGGTACAATTGATTTATCAGCATCCTGAAAAAACCATGAATCCAAAATGGAAAATGGAAAAGGTATTAAATGAATCTTGGAATCCTCCTCAGGATTTAAAGAAATCTTTTGGTTTAAAGGATTCTTGGTTAACACGTTGGCCCAGTGAACTTTCTGGAGGGGAATTGCAACGTTTTAGCATATTAAGAGCACTTAATCCCAATACAAAATTCATCATTGCCGATGAAATAAGCACAATGCTTGATGCTGTAACACAAGTGCAGATATGGGAAGCACTCATAAATCATTGCAAAGCAAATAACATTGGCATATTGGCGGTCAGCCATGATGAAGAACTGCTCAATGTATTGTGTGATGATATCCTGAAATTTGATGAGATAAATAATCTTTAATTGTCTGAAATGTCTTTATGACATTTCAATTATTCTTTTTTTTAAATAACTACTTTTATATTTGAATAACTTTTAATAATTACATATGTTAAGTAATGATTCTTCAAATAGTGTGGACTTAATGCTTCAAAATCCTAAAAAGGCATTAATCACCATGTCAATACCTCTTATCATTTCATTGCTTATAACTAGTTTTTATAATTTAATCGATGCTGCTTGGGTTTCTGGCCTTGGAGCAGATGCACTTGCTGGTGTTGGATTTTTTACACCAATATTCATGATTTTGATTGGCTTTGGTAATGGTTTGGGTTCCGGTGCAGCTTTTGCCATTTCAAAATACCTTGGCGAGGATAACAAACAAAAGGCGGACAATGCATCTATTCATTCGATAATCATAGATATTATCGTATCTATTGCTATAACAATAATTCTGTTGATTTTCTTAAATCCAATTTTAAATGCAATGGGTGCAGGCCAAACAATCAGTTATGCAACAGATTATGGCGTCATTATTCTTTTAGGTTCAATTTTTATTATTCTTTCAAATGCATTCTACGGCATTTTCAGAGGGGAAGGTGATGCTAAACGCCCTATGTACGCGATGATTGCATCAGCCATTCTAAATATGGTTCTGGATCCGATTTTCATCTACACATTGAATTTGGGCGTTAGGGGAGCAGCTATTGCTACAATAATTTCAGCGATATTTGTAATATTGATATTGGTGTATTGGTTTTATGTTAAAAAAGACACTTATCTGAAGCCGAATATGGCTAATTTTAATTTTAAAAAGAATATTTCAGTTGATATTGTCAAGGTGGGAATTCCAGCGAGTATTCAGCTTTTAAACAATGCCTTTTTTGCGGCGGTTTTCTCAGCATTGCTGACTTTTGTAGGTTCTACAGACTCTGTAGCGGTCTACTCAACAGGATGGAGAATAGTTACTATCGGAACAACTCCTCTTTTGGCTATCGGAACAGCATTAATCAGTGTCATTGCGGCAAACTATGGTGCTCGAAACTATAGAAACATTCAAGTGGCTCACAGGTATGCAATGAAGATTTCCATCGTTATTGCAGTTATTGTAGCTATTATGACAAATGTTTTTGCAGGAGATATTGCTTCTGTTTTTGCTTCAAGTGGAAGCAGTGTTAGAATTGCTCCGGAACTGACAAGTTTTCTAGCTTGGATTGTAATTTATTATCCTACGATGGCTGTAGGTGTTGCTTCAACTTATGTTTTCCAGGGTATCGGAAAGGGCATAACTGCAATGTTTCAGACAATCATGCGGGAAACAGGTTTTACAATATTTTTTGCTGTGTTATTAGGTGTTGTTTTGGGTTATGGTGTTTGGGGAGCCTGGATGGGTATTGTTTTAGGTGAGGTTGTATCAAACAATATTACTATGATTTGGGCCGATTGGAAGATTAAAAAATTAATAAATATTAATGATTAGGCACCATTAATATCTTTTAGGTATATTTTATCGTCACAAATTGTATCAACTAGATCCATGTCATGACTTACAAGTAAAAATCCCATATTTCTTTTCTTAACAACTTTTAAAACAGAATCTAGGATTTGTACTTGAGTAATTGCATCAAGCATTGTTGTCATTTCATCGGCTATTAGGAATTTGGTATTAGGGTTAAGTGATCGCAGCACGGAAAATCTTTGAAGTTCTCCGCCGGATAACTCCTGTGGAAATCTGGTAAGCCATGTTTTTTGAATTCCGAATTCCTCTAAAAAGTCATCTGTAACGTCCCAGGATTCTTTTAGCACCTGGTCCATTTTCCATTTAGGATTCATTACTTTTTCCGGGTGTTGATAAATTAATTGCACTGGTTTGAATCCTTTTTTAGGTAGAGGATTGCCGTCAAATGTCACATTTCCTTCAAATTTTGTAACATAACCTGACAGTATTTTGCACAGTGTTGATTTTCCACTTCCACTATCTCCAATCAAACCTATGATTTTGCTGTTATCTAATGTAAGGTTAATGTCTTTCAATAGGTATTTTTTTGCACTGGGATATTTAAATGAAATGTTGCTTGCCTTAAGTTCCATCTTCTGCACCTTCTTCATATTTAAAACATCTGACCTTTTTATTTCCAAGGTCGATTAATTCGGGTCGTTCCTCTTTGCACCTGTCGAATCTCATTTCGCATCTGTCATAATACGGACAGCCATTCGGTATTTCTCCATGTAATGGCTGGTGTCCTTTGATCAGTTCAAATCCATTTGCAGGCAATGCTTTGTATAATGATTTTGTGTATGGGTGGAGAAGATTTTCACCGTCTCCTGAAAAGTCCTTGTTTTCTGCAATTTCAATTACATAGCCTGAATAGAATATTCCAATTCTATCTGCGATTTTTAGTGCTGCATGTATGTCGTGAGTAATTAGAAGAACTCCTACTCCATCCTCTTTCATGTGTTTGAAGTGGTTCAATGTTTCTTTTACAGTTTTTTCATCTAATCCGGGAGTCGGCTCATCTGCAACTACCAATTTTGGGCTGGATAATAATGCGGTTGAAACAAGCACTCTTCTTGCCATTCCTCCTGATAATTGAAATGGGTACATCTCATCAACTTCGGGACCAAGATTATAATGTTCAAATATTTCGCGTTGTTTTATTTTTTTCTCTTTTTTTTCAGTGTCGTTTTCGGTATGTCCTATTGCTTGGTCTGAAATCTTCATTAAAGGGTCAAGAAAGTTTACTGATTGTGGAATTAATGCAATTTCATTTCCTCTAAGCTCTTCCTTGTCTTCCTGTGATAATTCTTTTCCTTTGTATTTTATTTTTCCGTTTAGGTTTGCATTTTCCGGCAAAATTCCAAATATTGCATGTGCCAATAGACTTTTTCCAGATCCGCTTGAACCTAATACTGCTAATATTTCTCCTTCAGAAATGTCTAAGGTCAAATCGGTGATAACTTTTAAATCTCTTTGATTTAAACCTTTAGTGTATTGTATGAATGAAATAGAAACATTTTCTACATCTAACAATTTTTCCATTAAATCACCTGTAATTATCTTCAAATGATAACTTTTAAATACTAATTTGTACTTTATCAATATTAAAGTTAATCAAAATTGATTAAAAAGTATTACTAATAGCATAAATTTTAACTGAATTGTAATACTTTTGAGGTTAATCATGAAAGTCATTATTAAGGAATTGGATAATGATTCCAAAAATATTAAAGATGTCCAAGAGTTCTTGTTTAATCAGATTAAAAAAGAATTCGGATATGGATATGTTCCGGAATGGCATGAGGACATTATTAAATTAGATGAATATTATGTAAATCCTGTTAGAAATAATTTTTTCGTTGCTTATCTTGAAGAGACTGGAAAAATTATCGGCACTATTGGAATAAGGGCATATGACAAGGATTTTCCTGAATTTAGACATTTGTATTCTAACGAAACCACTTCCAGCATATGGAGGTTATTTGTCGATGAGAGATGTCGCCGTTGCGGTTTGGCTTCAAAGATGTTTAACATTGCCGAAAATTTCGCAAATCAGTCAAAATATCAAAATATTTACTTGCACACTCATAAAACATTGGATGGGGCTCTTGAATTTTGGACAAAAATGGGTTTTGTAGTGTCATTGGATTCTGATGATGAGTTGGAAACAGTTCATATGGATAAAGAAATTCATGAATTGGAAATAACTCTTCAACCGTCTGATTTCATGCATGCTGTCAAATTATAATTTTTTAATATATTTTTGAGTGTGTGGGCATGCGAATATGCATTTTCCACATACTGTATCTGCTTTTCCTAAATTTTCTTCAGACACTTTCAGGGCATATTTTTCACATTTTTTATCATCATAAAAATCATTTCTTTTAAGCATGTAATTCCAGTTTTTGCCGCTTATTGCTCCTCCAAAACACGCATCCCTGCATTCCATGCATTTTCCGCATTTTGATTTTAATATGGGTTTGCCTATATCCAGGGGAGCATCTGTTAAGACTGATGACAGCCTTAGTGCAGATCCGTATTCTTTTGTAGTAAATAATGCAGATTTTCCAATCCATCCGAGCCCTGCACGTGTGGCTATTGTTTTGTGTGGAAGTTCAAATGAGTTAAACTCTCCAAAATCTGTTCCTAATCTCTTTTTTGTTTGTGCATATGCATTATATCCTTTATTTATTAAAAATTCTTCACATTTCATTCCAAGGGCATCTAATCTTGTATTTAAACTCACTAGTTCATCAACATATTCTTGTGTTGGAGCATTCTGCATATTTTGTATTATTTCCTTTGGATATGTAATGTAAAATATCACTCCAGTGTCTAGTCCTTTTTTTGGTGTGAAGTTAGTTATGTCTGCAAAACCTGCCTCTGTCGCACCTTCGGATAATAAAAAATTTCTTAGCTCAAGAGATAAATCCATAAGCGAATATTTAACGGTGATGTTATTTAAATTTAATTTTAGTATTACTTTTAAAAAATATATTATATTTTTTTGTTTAATTTTTATTTCTATTTTTTTTATAATGTAAAAATTAGATTATCTTTTTTCCAGTGTTATTAAATTTTTGAAATATTTTTTTTAAGGTATGTTTAATTTATAAATTAAACTTTAAAAGTAATAAATATCTTTTTATATGTATTATTAGTTAATATTATCTATTATTAAAATAATTTGCATTAGTATTACTAATCAGGTACTTTTTTTAAAAAAAGTATTACTTTTTATTTTAATATGGTTATAACTTATGGAGAAAAATTATGGATAAGAAAATGATGATAATTGGTGCAATCATTGCTGTTATTGTAATTGTTGTTGCAGCTTTCGCATTGATGGGTGGTTCTCATGACAGTGATCCAACTCATTTGACTGTAGCAGCACACAGTAACATCAAAGAACCTGAATCCGGATTCAATCCGCTTACAGGTTGGGGATGTGGTCACCAAAACTATAATCCTTTAGTACAAAGCTGTTTATTTAAGACTGATAAGAATGGAAGTATTGTTCCAGACCTTGCTACCGGTTACTCAATCAGTAGTGACGGAAAAACCTGGACAGTAAATGTTAGGGATGATGTTGTATTTTCAGATAATTCCACTTTCGATGCAGAAGATGTTGCATTCACATTCAACACTGCAAAAGACACAGAATCTGATTTGGATTTAACCAATCTTGAAAATGCTACCGCCGTAAATAAAACTACTGTTGAATTTAACTTAGTAGAACCAAGATCCACTTTCATTTATGATTTAAGATATTTAGGTATTGTGCCTTCTGATTCATATGACAATAATACCTATGGAGAAAACCCTATTGGTACCGGACCTTATGTATTGGACCACTGGGATAAAGGTCAACAAGCAATATTCAAAGTAAATGACAATTACTACGGTGACAAACCTTACTTCACTCAAGTAACCTTATTGTTCCCTGAAGAGTCTACTTGGTTAGAACTTGCAAAATCAGGTGATGTGGATGTAGTTCCTGTAGCAACCTCTGCATTAAACCAAACTGTAGACGGATACCAATTCTATGAAGTGTCCGCAGGTAGGGCACAAGGTGTATCCTTCCCTTATCTTAATGATACTGGTGATGTAAGTAATGCCAGTTCCAAAATAGGAAACAATGTAACTGCTGATAAAGCAATCAGACAAGCATTAAATGTAGGTGTAAACCGTCAAGCTATGTGTGATGAAATATTCTCCGGTCACGCTACTCCGGAATACACCAGTGTGGACACAAGAGATTATGCAAATAATGATTCCAAAGTTCAAGATGCAAATGTCACTGAAGCAAAAAGAATTTTAGCTGAAGGCGGCTGGAATGATACTGATGGTGATGGAATTGTAGAAAAAGATGGTTTAAAAGCATCATTTGATTTATACTATCCTCCAGATTACCTTGACAGACAATCCTTATCAACCGTATTTGCAGAACAAGCAAAAGAAATTGGAATTGAAGTAAAACTTGTAGGTGCTGACTGGGATACAATTTATCAAAATATGTACAGTTCAGCTGCATTAATGCAACAAACCTCTCCAGACCCATACAAATCAATCTATCAACAATATCACAGTAAAGAAGCAGATGACTTCTATATGAACCCTGGTTTATATAATAATACTGATTCTGATAAATTGATGGAAGATGCTATGCATACTAGTGACTTAAGCCAAGCTGATTCCTTATGGGCACAATCTGCACTTGTAAATGGTGGAGGTTGGGGTCCTGCTGGTGACGCACCATTTGTATGGTTAGTCAACTATGACTACAACTATTTCATTAAAGATGGTATTGATATTGGCAGTCAACCTGACGGTTTAGGAAACGATGTTTTAATTAATATCTGTGATTGGTCCAGAACCAATTCCACAGCTTAATTAACATCTTTTTCCTTTTTTATTTTTTTAAAAATTTTCAGGGGGTTTATTTTTGAATAAAAATCAAATATTAAAATTCTTTGGTTATAAATTAATAAGATTCATAATATTGATGGTTGTAGTAGCTATTTTTAGTTTTGTATTATTAGATTTATCCCCTATTAATCCGGTTAATACTTATTTAAGAGGAGCGGC
>NZ_CAMJCX010000048.1 GCF_946404245.1 uncultured Methanobrevibacter sp. | reverse complement strand
TCCAACCTGCAAATCCTGCTAAGTCTTCATCTTCAAAGTAAGCTGCCATGGATAAATATAAATATCCTGAGTAAATTTCAGCGTTTAATTGAGCATTTAATGCTTTTTCCATATTTTCTGATACCATTATATCACCAGTATAATTTTTGTATCTGATTTCTTATAAACCTTACAACCATTCAATAACTTAATTAAAACTATTGACCAATATACCAATATGATAGAAAAGTCCATTTATGAAAACTACCAAATCGATTTCAGTAACACAATTCATCCTACAGAGGATGACATTTTATTTATTTTTAATGAAAACAGGGAATTATTTTTAGATGAAAACAAAAACCTGCCAAAATCACTTGAAAATTTTGACATTGAGTTTTGCCTGTTCATTGGCGTTTACAATGACAAAAAGGCTTTCGTGATTAATGTTGAAACAGAAGAGGAATTCTATCCCCTTTATGAAGTCTATGAATTTGACCATGACCTGTACCATATTGCTGGAAAAGCAGTTCTTGTGCGCGATTGGTATATATCCCACAGGTTTTGTGGAAGATGCGGAGTTGAAACTCAATTAGATGAAAAGGACATGATGTTAAAATGCCCTTCATGCGGTCAAGTGCACTATCCGCGCATCGCTCCTGCAATTATTGTGGCAGTTGAAAATGAGGGCAAATTGCTCATGGCAAAACACAGCTATCACAAGACCCACAAGTATGCCCTTGTTGCAGGTTTTGTCGAACCGGGCGAAAGCATTGAGGAAGCGGTTCACAGGGAAGTCCTTGAAGAGATTGGAATTAAAATCAAAAACCTGCAATATCAAAGAAGCCAGTCATGGCCGTTTCCAAACTCACTGATGCTTGCATTTACTGCAGAATATGACTGCGGAGACATAAAGGTCGACGGTGATGAAATTCTTAAGGCTAAATGGTTTAAAAAAGAAGAAATAGAAAGATATGATTCTGATATCAGCATATCAGACTGGCTGATTCAGAATTTCATTGATACACATTAATATATCCAGTCACCTGAATCAAAATCCGGATCGAAACCGCAATAGTCGCAGTAAGGTTCATCATCAGGTAGCATTGTACCGCAATTTGGACATTCTTTCATACTATCACCAACTAAATATTTTTTGATAACTTATGGATATTGTTTAAGGCAATGACGCCTGCCTTTAATTTTGCAAGTCCCTGTTTAAGAAGTTTTGGTGGGCAGGCAATGTTCAGTCTCATGAATTTATCTCCGCACTCTCCGAAATCACTTCCGGCAGATAAGAACAATCCCTGATTTTCACGCAGGAACTCTCCCAAGACTTTTGAAGAGACATTCAAAGCAGTGCAATCCAGCCACAAAAGGTATGTTGCATCGCAGTCCACCAGTTTAACAACCGGCAATTCGTTAGATAGATACTCCTTTACCATTTGCTTATTTTCATATAGCACTTCCCTTAACTCATCAAGCCAGTCTTTTGACTCATTGTAGGCGGTTTCAACTGCACTGACGGCAAATACATTGCACGCATCCGAATTGTCAAGATGAAGCTGTGTTTTTACCTTTTCAAGCAATTCCTTGTTTTTAGTGTAGACTACTGAACTTTGAAATCCTGCAATGTTGAAAGATTTTGAAGGAGATATGGTTAAAATACTGTTTTCATAGTCGGATGAAGTCATGAACGGATTATACTTGACTCCAGGATCTGTCAAATCACAGTGAATCTCATCAGATATCAGAATTACATCATGTTTCTTGCACAATTCACCAATTTGATTCAGCTCATCTTTGGACCATATTTTTCCGACTGGATTTTGAGGATTGCAAAGCACCATCAATTTGCATTCAGCCAATTTTTTATCCAGGTCATCAAAATCAATCCTATATTCACCATTCTCATAAATCAATTCATTTTCAACGACATTTCTATGGTTTTCCTCAATTACATAGAAAAATACATGATAAACAGGTGATTGAATTAAGACATTATCGCCAACATCTGTAAAGCATCGAATCATACTGGAAATGGACGGAACCACACCAATTGAATATAACATATCTTCACGTGTCATTTCAAAATCATAATTTGATTTCCACCAGTTAATATAAGCTTCATAATATGAATCCGGAACTATTGAATATCCGTATACCGGATGTGATGCCCTTTTCTGAATGGCTTTTTCGATTGCAGGGGCAACCCTAAAGTCCATGTCAGCCACCCACATCGGCAAATCATCATCGAAAAAGTCCCATTTGACTGAATTTGTGTTTTTTCTGTCAATTACTGTTTCAAAATCGTATTTAGTATTTTTCATAGTGAATTCTTTCCTCATCAAATTTATCCATGAACTTGTTTTCCCAACCATCAGCAGGATAACCTATTGTTATTATACAGTATGGTTTAGTGACGCTGATATCATCGATTCCTATAATCTTACCGATTTTTTCCATTCTTTCCTCAATAGGCGCAACACCGTTCCAGAGACCACCAAGTCCCAGGTTTACAGCTTCAAGCAACATGTTTTCAGCCGCTGCACCCATATCCTGTTGCCATACCTCCTTATAGAATGACCTTTCAATATTCGCTACCAAAACAATAGCTACAGGAGCGTTTGTTACTCTAGGTTTGATTTCACCAAGTTTTGCAAGAGTTTCCTTATTTCTCACTACAACAAATTCCCATGGTTCCGCTCCGAGCCTTGAACCAGGTGCCTGCATTCCTGCCTTGATGATTTTTAAAATATCTTCTTCACTTACATCTTCGTCGCTATATTCTCGAATGCTTCTTCTTGTGTTTATTATTTCTTCAAAATCAGACATATTTTTAAATAATTAGTTAATCATATATAAAATTAGCTTATTAAATGGAGGTGAAAAAATGGACATTAATAGAAGTGCTGGAATAATATCCGTGATTTTAGGTTTAATTTTCATATTGTTTCCAATGTTTTCATCAGGATTGGTCTCAATAATCGTCGGTTTAAGTTTACTGTTCTTCGGTATTTCCGCAGCATTCATGGGATGGAACATGAGAGACGGAATCAACAACACTGGAGGAAACATAATTCTTATCATCGGAATTATTGCGGTAATATTCGGATTCCTGTTCATATTTTATATTGACGCATTATCATTCCTTATTGGTCTTCAATTCTATATTGTCGGATTCATAATGATAATATTCGGTATAGCAGGATTAATTTCAAGAATGAACAGATTCTCATTATTTACTTCAATACTTGTGTTGATTATGGGAATTGTTTTAATTGCACTTGCTGTATTTGCAATGAACCAACCTATATACATTGCAATAATTATAGGCGTTGTCTTAATCATTGAAGGAATTGTAATGCTTTTAAATTAAGACTTGGTCAACGATTAAAAAAAATAGAGAACTATAACAACCATCACCTAACAAATACTTACAAATCATTAACCAAGCCGAGATTCGAATCTGGTTAATAATTTGATTTTATTTTTAAAAAATGTTTTTGAAGTGTGAAAAGGTGAATTTGCACACTTCCAAAGCGTTTAAATATCTGAATCTTCAAATGAACGGAATCCAATATCGTTTTCATCACAATAACCTTTGACATGGTCAACGATTTCTGTGATATCATCATCTGAATATTCGTTCTTGAAGTAATACAATACAGGTTGGGCATTGGTGTATACGGTCAGAATCAGATAATCATTTCCATAGACACTAACATCAAGAGTATTGTATATCTGAATAGTCCTTATTATGTCTGACTTTGCCTTTTCTGTTGGAGTCTCATTTCCAAATGAGACAATATCGGTGTTTTCATAACGGTTTTGAATTTTTGCCAATTTTCCGTCATCAGTCAGAACATCATTTTCAGGTTCCATTTCACTGAGTTTTTCCTTAAAGAGTCTAGCATTGTGTAACTTTTCCTGAATTTCAGCCAATTCTTTTTCAAGTTCCTTTTCATCCTCAATCAATGAGTTTATGAATGCTTCAGAACCATTATTGAATTCCTCATACATTTCAAGGACATTCCTTGGAGACAAAATTGAATGTTTTTTGAAGAACTCCTTTGTATGTGGTTTTACACGAATACTCAAAGGCTTTAGGTTTTCCTTTTTGGATTTGTGGTCAAATATTTCTTCAGCAAATTCATTTCCTTTTTTGTGCAATGCTTCCATTCTCTCGGAAAACATCTTTTCGAAATCTTGACGGGACATATCTTCAGGGAAATTGAATTCAAATTCACCTGGAGTGTATGATCCTCCGAATCTTTCATTTCCGAATGTGAATCTTCTTGATTTTTTTTGGTCTGCCATAATACTACTCCCTAAAGTGTATTACAAATTTGGTTTTTGTATACAAATAATTATTTAAAAAAAGTAGTATATAAATGTTTGTATTCATTTTTTAAAATTGTATACGCAAAAAATTCAAAAAAAATTAGCTGCTCAAATCGGCAGCAACTTCATAAATTGTATCAAGATCCTTATTCAGCTGTCCCTCTTTGTCTTTAACAGTATCATCATCTTTTGAGTAATCGTTTTTGGAAATGTTTGAAAAAGTGTCAACTACAAGCCTGCCGTTGAGCATTTTCAAGACGTCCTCGGATTGCTTGAGATGAGGCCTCACGGATTTTTCAAAATAATCCATAGGATAGTTGATAGTGTAAAACAGGCCCACATTGACCTTTCCCTTGAACTTGTTTCCTGTCTTGTATGAAACGATGCAGTAAATCAATCTTTCAAGAAGCGCCATGTAATGGCTTGAAGGGTTTGAGAAAAATATCGGAGCGCCAATTAAAAGGCAGTCGGCTTCAAGTATCCTTTCAATCAATGGGGAAAGTTCATCCCTCCAGTAGCATTTACATGTTTCCTCATCCTGTTTACATATCAGACAAATCCTGCATCCTGACAGATCCATCTTATACAGGTCAACATATTCAACATCACCGCCAACTGACTCAGCACCATTCTGAGCGGATTTCATAAGCTGTGCACAGATTCCCTTTCTTTTAGGATCCGCATTGATTACAACTGTTTTCATTTGGATAGCTCCGCACCAATCTCAAATGCCTTTTCCAGGTCTTTCGGGAACTGCAAAATCCATTGTTTTTCCTTCATCTCCTGTGAAAATCCGGCCATATTGAACTTGGAGTAGTCGCTGACCTGAATTGTATCGCAGACCGGGTAAGTAACGATTTCACCATGCAAAAATGAGAAAAGATACTCGGTTGTTGAAAGGCTGTCCTTCATTGCCTGTTCGTAAAACTCCAATGGAGCGTTCATGGTGTAGAATATTCCGACATTGACCTTACCTGTAAAGTAGCTTGAGCCGTCATCATATGACATTATGCAGAATATCAGTCTTTCTATGAGTGCCCTGAATTCACTTGTAGGCTGGCCGAAGTATATCGGTGAGCCTATCAAAAGGCAATCGGCATCCAAAATCTTTTCAATGACAGGAGTCAGGTCATCTCTCCAGTAGCATTTTCCTTTTGTCTTTTCCTTAAGCTTGCATGCAAGACAGCTCCTGCATCCCTTGAAAACAAGATCATACAAATTGAAGTATTCTGTCTCGGCGCCTACTGATTCCGCTCCCTTCTGGGCGGACTGCATTATTTCGGCGGTGTTCCATGTTTTTCTTGGACTTGCATTTATTACTATGGTTTTCATTTTGAAAGCTCCGCGCCAATCTTAAATGCATTTTCCAAATCAATAGGGAAATGTTCCTTTTTGTATGCCTTTTTTGCATCCCCGTCAAAGGCACCCATTGCGTATTTGGAATAGTCCTTGACCTGAACCGTATTTAAAACAGGATAAATCCTCACTTCACCGTTGAGCATGTTGAAGATGCCTGCTGAAGATTCCAGATCCTTTTTCATCATGTTTTCATAATACTCTTTGGGAGCATTCATGGTGTAAAAAAGGCCCACATTCAATTTGCCCTCATAATATGAACCGAAACCGTCATATGAAAGAACGCAGAATATCAGCCTTTCAAGCAATGCCCTGTAATGGCTTGTCGGCTCTCCGAAATATATTGGTGAGCCTATCAAAAGGCAATCCGCATCAAGAATTCTCTCGATTATTGGAGAGAGCTCATCCTTCCAGTAGCATTTGCATCTCTCTTGGTCAGCCTTTTTACATATCAGACAGCTCATGCATCCGTGTAAATCCAATTTATATAAATCAATGTATTCAACTTCTGCCCCTACAGATTCGGCACCCTTTGCAGCTTCCTTCATGATTTGTGCAGTGCAGAATTTTCTTCTGGGACTTGCATTTATTACAATAGTTTTCATTAAAATCCCCATATAACTAATTTAATTAATTATATTTGAATTAATGATTAAAAAAAGTATTTGTTAAAATGAATGATTAAAAAATAAAAAAAGAAATAAGTGAAAATCAATCCACTTATTTAACTGTAATTTTTGGCTTTTTGCTAACTGCTTTATATTTTGAGTTACCGGCAAATTTGACTAATGCTGTGAATTTACCTTTTTTAGTCAATTTGGTAATCTTGAATGTAGCCTGACCTTTTGAATTGGTTGTTGCATTGTAAGTCTTACCGTTGACCTTGATAGTAACTTTCACATTTTTCATTGCAGCGTTCTTATCTGTTTTTAAAGTAACAGTGTATTTTTTGGTTTTTGTTGTGCGTTTGAAAGATTTTGCACTAGCTGTTAATTTAGGTGTTGCCTTGTTTACAACAACTTTTACAGATCCGGTTGATTTGGCATGATTATCATCACCTGCAAATGTTATTGTTGCAGTGTATGCGTTTTTAACGGCTAAAGTTTTTGGAACTGCAATTGAAACCTGTCCTTTTGCGTTAGTGGTCTTGGTATATACCACATTGTTTAGTTTAACGCTGACCTTTTGATTAGCCAAGACATTGCCGTTGGCATCCTTTAAAGTTACAACAATGTTTTTGCTGGTTCCATATGTAGTAGTCACTTTAGAAGCGCTGACTTTAGTAGCCAATTTGCCAACAGTGATGTTAACCCTTTTAGTCACAGCAGAGTGACTTTCATCAGGAACTGTGGTAACTTCTAAAACGTAACTGCCCGCATCCAAACCTGATACGGTGATTACACCATCATTTACAGTGACAACAGCACCGGACTGGTTAATTACTTTGACATTTACATCAGTTGCTCCGGTAAATGAAACATTTGTGGAGCCTGATTCACCATAAGTGAAAGTAATATCATCAGTTAAATCAAGTGTGGATTTGATTTTGTTGACTGTTACTTTTGCAGTTTTTGTAATTTCATTGTGATTTTCATCAGGAACAGTAGTAACACTTAAAGTATGAGTACCTGCACTTAAATCTGAAATCTGAACAACAAAACCATCACAAGCAACATCAGCACCATCAATCTTAGCAACAATACCAGTTGCACCATCAGCACTCACAGAAACATTTTTACTTTCACCATAATCCAACTCAACATCATCAACAGTCAATGTTGAATCAACCTTATTTACTTTAAATGCTGCAGTCTTTTCATCTGCATTGAAGTATTTATCACCAGCAAATGAAACAGCAACAGTGTAATTACCAGCATTCAAACCAGAAATAGTGTAAGTTCCTTTACCATCAGCAATTTCAACCTCATTACCATCAACAGTAACCTTACCGGTTACATCAGCGTTAATGATAATTTTAACAATCGCTGATTCACCAAAACTAATGTCCTCAACAGAAACAGTCAAATCAGGACTTTCTTTAGCTTTGACAACCACAGTAACATTTTTAGAAGCACTTAAATACTTGTCATCACCAGCATAATTAACCTCAACTGTCAAATCACCAGCAACCAAGTTTTCAATGGTAGCAACAGCCTTACCATCAACCAAAGCAACACTCACACCATTAACAACAACACTACCAGTTGCATCAGGAACTTCAACAGTCACATCCAAATCACTGCCCTCAACAGCCTCACCAACAGTCACTTCAACAGAAGGAGTTAATTTTAAAACTTTAAATGAAGCAGTCTTTTCATCTGCATTGAAGTATTTATCACCAGCAAATGAAACAGCAACAGTGTAATTACCAGCATTCAAACCAGAAATAGTGTAAGTTCCTTTACCATCAGCAATTTCAACCTCATTACCATCAACAGTAACCTTACCGGTTACATCAGCGTTAATGATAATTTTAACAATCGCTGATTCACCAAAACTAATGTCCTCAACAGAAACAGTCAAATCAGGACTTTCTTTAGCTTTGACAACCACAGTAACATTTTTAGAAGCACTTAAATACTTGTCATCACCAGCATAATTAACCTCAACTGTCAAATCACCAGCAACCAAGTTTTCAATGGTAGCAACAGCCTTACCATCAACCAAAGCAACACTCACACCATTAACAACAACACTACCAGTTGCATCAGGAACTTCAACAGTCACATCCAAATCACTGCCCTCAACAGCCTCACCAACAG
Organism: uncultured Methanobrevibacter sp.; assembly: GCF_946404245.1. Lineage (GTDB taxonomy): Archaea > Methanobacteriota > Methanobacteria > Methanobacteriales > Methanobacteriaceae > Methanocatella. The sequence goes on along the minus strand of NZ_CAMJCX010000048.1, from coordinate 3,184 downwards.
TCACTTCAACAGAAGGAGTTAATTTTGATACTTTAAAGGAAGTGGTGTTTAATACAGAGTTATAGTTAATATTTCCCGCATAAATTGCAACTGCCTCATAATCACCGGCTTTTAAATCTGAAATATCCAGACTGGCTTTACCGCCTGTAAGAGATGCGGTGTAGTTATTGCCTGCTAAGCTAACTAAAACAACATCATTGATTGCTTTTCCCATTTCAATGTTTAAAACAGCAGTCTGGCCAACTTCAATATCTGCAACACTGAGTGTTAAAGGAACATCAACTTTATTGACAATGAATGTTTTATTAACTTCACCGGCATGATATAAGTCTGTTTTCTCGGATATTGCTATTACAGTGTAAGTTCCTGCATTTAAATTAGGAATCTGAAGAATGCCAACACCATCAACTATATTTATAGTGTATGTTTTCCCATCAACGCTAACAGTGACAGGACTTGCCAGTGATCTGATTGTTATTTCAATTATTTCTTCAAATTCATATTCATCTTTAGACAATTCTACTGTCAATTCAGGATCAACTGGTTCATAAACATCTTCAAAGTTCACTACCACATCTTTACTGATAATTTCATTTTCACTGGTTAATTTATACTGAGGCATTATTTTGCCAGTTTCCTCATCAATTTCAGTTTCATTGTCAGGCAATTGAGTTATTTTAATTGTATAGTTACCTGATGTGGAAATTCCCAAATCATCTAAACTGAAAGAAACACCACGTGGAGAATAATCAACTAGCTGGCTATGTAATTCAAGTGATTCAACACAATTATCATTTACATAAACTTTAAAATAACCTCCTCCCAAATCATTGTGGGCCCAATGCCAATTACCATCAAAGCAGAAAATGTTTACAGCTTCCTTATCACTGCTGTTTAAAACATCACCCGCTATGTTAAAATCGAACAGATAATTCAAATCTGAAATAGTATTTATTTTATAGAAAACATCACCAATTAAAATGCGCTTAAATGATGAGGAGATACTTTTTCCATTAAATCCATAACTTAAATTGAAAGTTATATTTTGATTTTCATGCTGACGAATAATATTTTTAATTTCATCATTTAGTTCAATGTAGTAAATTTTACCTGAAAACTCCTCATCTGACACTTCTTCAAAGTCAAAATCATCTAATGAATAAGTTTTAGTTTCATCTCCGAAATCAACTGCAACATTTACTCCAACAGCACTTGAAGAACTTGGAATATTTATTTCAATAAATTTATCTGTGGTGAAAGTAATCATACCCTCTTCAGTTTCACCGCTGGTTAAATTTCCGTAGAAAATGCGAATGTCGAGACCTTCCAACAATCTGAATGATGAATTGCCATTAAATATTACATTGTATGTTGAACTAGCATCCATCCATTTATAGCAGTCTTCAATCTTATAAACGCCTATCCAGATTTTATCCCCATCATCCGATCCATTAAAGAAATCAACATCATTGAGTGTAATCTCATATTTATAATACCCTTCAAGTTCCTCATCACCTTCAACAGGAACTATATTTTCGAAATCTGTCAAATTCTTATCGAAGAAGAATTTTTTGCTGCTGAATATGGCTACATGATATTCTTCACCGTTTTGTGCATAAACGGTTATTAAACTTTCATCGCCATCTCCTGAAGTAGGATAATCTTTTGAAGTGTCCACAAAAATACTTACTATAGGTCCATCTTCTTCATCATCACCTTCATCATCACCATTATTTTCCCAGAATTTTACAGAACCGCCGTCATCATAATACTCTATATTATATGCACGATTATCTATCCTATCATCCTCATCATTCCAAAATCCGATTTCAAAGCATCTTTCTTCAAGAACTTCAGTTAATTTTTCATCGAAATCGCTCAAACTAATGGAATAAACAGTGAATCCTTCATTTTCCTCATCAGCTTCCTGATTTGTTATTTCAGATAATGATTTTTCAAAGAAGATATTCCATTCATCTTCCTCTTCATCATATGTGTAAATCCTGATAAATCCCTGAAGCTCATCAGAAACGGAAATGAAAGCAAAAGTCTCTTCCAAATCATTATTTAAATCAAATTCCTTCTGATCACCATCAAGGACATTGATGATTACTCCATCTTCAGCATCATCGCCACCATCATCACTGTTTTCATCAATGAATTTGATATAGGATTCAGCTATTTCAATTGTTCTTGAACAGGTATAATCATCAACCTTGTCCCCATTTTCATCAAAGTAAATGAAATTTACTCTATCGCCGTCATTGACATTTGTTAAATTCAAATCCTTCAAAAATATATGAGATTTCAGATTTCCGTTTTCATCTATATGCCAATCACCTTCACCGACAGCCCGAACAATAAGACTATAAATTTCCACATCATCATCTGTAAAGATATCCAGATGCCCATCTTCAGTATTAGGAAGTAAAATTATTCCTCCAATAATTGCATTTTCATCATAATCTTCACTTTCACTGTCAGTGATGATTTCATCATTGTCAGTTACATAAAGAAAATAAGAATTGTCCCCCTCATCATCATTATCCTCAAAATTAGTAGAATTTTCATCACTCAATACATCATTTACATCATTTTCTAAAGACAGCTGGTTATCTGCTGCCTCCGCACTTATAGCCAAGTCATCTGAGACAATATCTTCAGATGCGCTGACTGCACCCAATGTTAAAATAGCCAGTAGCACAAGGGCCACTAGCATTATCTTTTTGTATTTCATAATTTAACAACCCATGTTAGTCTTAAAAGAATTTCTTAAAAATTCTCCCATTACCCTATTTAGCTAAATCTCTTGTGAAATAAAAGCAATTTATTTAAAAACTACTTTTTAATCAAAAGACATGTAAATATATATGAAAGCTTTAATATTTAAATTAACCTATTAAATCCAGTATTTTTCAATAAATAAGAATTAAATTCAGTTAAAAATATTTTACAATAAAATTAAGTATTAAATCTAATTTTAAAGAAGAATTGTGGAAAAAAGTTTTAAAAAAATTTAAAAATCGAACCAATTTTTTAGCAACACCAACAATTTTTCAATTAATCTTTTGAACCCCCATCAAAAATTAAAGCTGAAAAAATGAATACTTTATATAAAAATTAACACATATACCTTGACTTCTTCAAGTCGAGGATGAATTGCATAAAAAGAGCATTAGTTATC
>NZ_CAMJCX010000047.1 GCF_946404245.1 uncultured Methanobrevibacter sp. | reverse complement strand
CTTCGTGTCTTCTACCTTTGTAACTTCTGGTCTTTTTCATTCTGTTTAAATCATCTCTTAAAGTCATGTCAAGATCAGATTCAATTAAGTGAATGTCATCACCAGTTTCGTAATCTTCTCTTCTGTTTAACATCCAAGTTGGAATGTCAAATTTCTGAGGATTTTCTAAAATTTCTTCAATTCTTAAAACATCTTCGTCAGCAATGTATCCAATTTTAGCGTCTAAATCTAAGTCTAAAGTACGACACATAGTTTTAGATAAAGATATTCCAACACCTTTAATTTCGGTTAAAGCTTGTTCAATGGTTTTATTACCATTTACATCCTTTCTTGAAATACGCACTAAGTGCTTGAAATCGTCTTCCATTAAATAACCTCCATTTATAGAGCGAACCTACGAGACGTAAAATATAGATTCGAATGTTTTGAATTTCTCAAAACACAGTTCTTTCAACAATGTAAAACTTAGCTTAAATAAACTAAGAGTGCAAAAATATCAGTTTAACAAGTATTTTCAATAAAACAAAAAAACTAAGTTAAAAACTAATAAACGCCGAGACTGGGATTTGAACCCAGGAGGGCGGAATGCCCACGAGATTTCCAGTCTCGCGCCTTACCAGGCTAGACTATCTCGGCATAAAATAGTTAGCAATACTTGTACATCATATTCTCTAGAATAATATGATAAAATAATATATTCACTTCAACATATATAAAGTTATTGTTTAAAACAGATATTTTACAAAAAAATAATGTTTTTCACTATTAATTATATTTTCATCATTTAAAAACCCACGGTTGAAACGATAAAGTATATCTAATGATTAATATATCTAATATATAGGTGATAAAATGGATATCCTAATGACTATTGTGTTAATAGTAATAATCATATTCCTTATTGTTACTGTAGTACACTTATACAACAATTTAGTTAATCTTAGAAACCGCGTGAAAAACAGCTATTCTCAGATTGAAGTTCAATTGAAAAGAAGAAATGATTTAATACCAAACCTTGTAGAAACAGTTAAAGGTTATGCGGGACATGAAAAGGAAGTATTTGAAAATGTTACAAAAGCCAGATCAAACATCATGAATGCTTCAAACATTGACGAGACAAGTGCAGCCAATGACCAACTAACAGGTGCACTGAAATCATTGTTTGCAGTAGCTGAAAACTATCCTGAGCTTAAGGCAAATTCCAACTTCCAGCAATTACAGTCCGAATTAACCGAAACTGAAGATAAAATATCATATGCAAGACAGTTCTATAATGATGTCGTTTTGAAATACAACAATGCCTGCGAACAGTTCCCAAGCAGCATTTTTGCTAAACTGTTCAATTTCCATGAAGCAGAATTTTTCCAAGCTCCAGAAAGTGAAACAGCAGTTCCAAAAGTAGAATTTTAAAATAAAAAAAAGGTGAAATTATATGAATGTTAAAAAAACACTTTGTATAATTTTATTAATTTTCATTTTATTTTCAACAATAACACTAGTTTCGGCGGATGATGACCGAAGCTACAGCATCGATCAGGCATTCATTGAGCTTACAGTTGGAAATAATGGCCTACTGCATGTAGATGAAATATATGATTATACATTCGATGGTAGTTTTAATGGAGTATATAGGGACATACCATTAAAGCCCGGTGAAAGCATTGATAACATTAATGTTACCACTGAAGGAGCATATTCAATTACAAAGGTAACCGACGAAGGAAATAATAAGCACTTGAAAATTTACTTATATGCTGATGAAGCACATACCAAACAGATTTCCGATACTGAAGTGTATGTCTATATCAGTTATGACATGAAAAATACAGTCACAATATTTAATGATGTTGCTGGACTTCAATACAAACTTTGGGGAGAAGACTGGGATGTTGGAGTAGGTGCATTGACTGCAATAGTCCATCTTCCTGGAAATGAGAGCGTAACTTATTATTTAAATCCTCAGGAGTACAATTCATCAAGTAGTCTAACAAATGACACCATATCAATAACATCAAATCGCATTCCATCCGGAGAATTTTATGAATTGCTGGTTTTAATGCCTGTAAGTGACTTTGACAATGCGACATATGCAAAACATGTAAATGAAAACGGAAAAGAAAAAATCATGCATAATCTGGAAGAAAGCGTTAACGGCAGAAACTTCTGGAACACCTCATTTATTGTTTTGGGGTTATTATCATTAATCAGTCCTATTGCGGCTATTTTCATCTACCTGAAATTTGGAAGAGAACCTAAAGTTGACTATGATGGAATATACGAACGGGAACTTCCAACTAATGACCCTCCGGCAATGGTGAATGCATTAATAGATAATTCCCAGGATATCGGAACGCCAAATATGCATGGATTTGAAGCTACAATACTTGACCTCATTAACAGGAAAGTCTTTGAACTTGAAACCAGAACTGACCCTAATACCAACATGAAGGAATTATTCTTAAAATTAAATAGGGAAAAAACCAATGATCTGGCAATTCATGAACATACCGTATTTGACATTTTAGAGATGTTTTCAGACAGCCATGATATAGTTAACCTGTCTAACTTAAATTCAGATTTGTCTCACGAATCAAATGCAAAACTGTTTATGGAAGAATATGGGGAATGGCAACAGGATGTTAAACACGAATACCTTGAATCAGAAAAGCTTGCAACATACTTCAATAATAATGGTTCAACAATTATGAAAATTCTGGGAATTGGAGGTTTGATTTTAGGAATAATAATATTTATACTCGGATTATTAACAAATCTGCACAATGGAGTATATGCAATAGGCGGAGGAATCGCACTTGCAATATTTTCACTTATTGTAATGTTGCTTCCGGAGGACATATTTGGACAATGGACCGAAAAAGGCAGACTTTTCTATCTTAAATGGAAAAACTTTAAGAAATTCCTAAAAGACAACAGTTTAATTAATGAACACCCTCCAGAATCAATAGTCATATGGAAACAGTACCTAATATATGGTGCGGCACTTGGAGTAGCCGACAACGTTTATGATGCAATGAAACTTCAGGAAAAGAACATATCCGACTATGATGATGACCTGTTCCTATACCATCATTATGGAGGATACTACATGATGCACGAAGCATTCAGAACTGGTGAAACCGCTGCTAACCCTTCATCCGATTCAGGCAGTTTCGGAGGCCTCGGAGGAGGATCAGGTGGTGGAGGTGGAGGAGCATTTTAGCTACTCCATTTCTTTAATTTTTTAAAACCATCCACCAACTTCCATTACATATTAACTATTAGTTAATGTAGATGTTTAATTTAAATAATTGAAAAAATAAGCATTGAGCAAATTTAAATAAAAATAGGTACAATAAAAATAAAAAGAAAATAAATATATTCAAAATAAAGCATGCCCCATTAAAAATAATGGGACTTATTTTTTTACAAAAATCTGAAAAAAAATTATTGAAAAAATGAATTTTATTTTTCAGGTTGAGTCGGCATATAAGGAATCAATGCTTCAGCCAATCTGCTGATTGGCATAGTCTGCAGCCATACCTTTCCAGGCCCGGTTAATTTGGTAAAAAACAATCCTTCACCAAACAGCATGTTTTTAACCCCTTTCACTCTTTGAATGTCAAAATCAACAGATTCCTCCATTGCCGCAACATGACCAGGATCGGTCAATATTGATTCACCAGGTTTTAAATCTTTTTCAATCACTTCACCATCGATTTCTAAAAATAGCATTCCATTACCTGTGAATTTTTGAAGAATAAATCCTTCCCCACCGAAAAATCCTGCACCAAGTTTGGTTCTGTAATATATATTTACATCAACACTATCTTCAGCAGCAAGAAATGCATTTTTCTGACCAATGATAGTATTAGATCCATTCAATCTTATTGGTAAGATTTTTCCGGGAGTGCATGAAGAAAATCCAATTTGTTGATTATCTGATTCTGCTGTAAAGAAATTTAAAAAAAGAGTATCGCCTGAAAAAACTCTTCCAATTCCCTTTAAAAGACCTCCTCCAGTATTAGTTTCCATTTTCATGTCGGAAGTCATGAAAGCCATTGCTCCAGTTTCATTTTGCATGGTTTCTCCCCTCTGTAATGTGCAAATTACAATAGGGAATGAACCGCCAGATATTTCATATTCCATAATATCACCTAAACTAGTTAATAATACATTATAATTTCATAATATAGATATTTTATGAAAAAATTTTAAAAATAAGAAAAATAGTGATATTATTTCCAAAATCTTGGATAAGTGTCAGGTTTCATGAACACTTTACTGATGTTGACCGCAAAACCTGAATCCGCTTCCAAAATTTCATTGGAATTTAATAATGAATGACCTGCTCCAACCAATTCACCTTTAAGGGTTTCAATTGCAACAATATCATTTTTTTGAATGTTATCAGCAAGCTGGGAAATACCGCCGCATGCAAGGTCTGCACCATGGCAAACTGCATCTACTGCTGAATCCTTAATAACAATTTTTGGAAGGTAATCTGCCGCCCTTTCCATTGGCATGATTGCTTTACGCAAGAATGACTCATCGCCATCTTCTTTCCAGAAATGATATGCGTCTGTAACATCCTGCAATGTTACTAAATTATTTTTTTCAGTGAAGGAACCTACCTGTGTTCTTCTAAGCTCGGCCATATGGGCGCCGACACCTAAAGCCTCACCGATATTGTGACAATATGTTCTAACATATGTTCCTGCTTCACAACCAATTCTAAAAAGCACATCCCTACCTTCAATTTCATATATGGTAGAATAATAAATGTTACGTGTTCTCAATTCACGTTTTACAGCTGATTTAACTGGAGGCAATTGAAAAATTTTACCTGTAAATTCAGCAAATACTTCACGAATTTTATCTTCAGAAACATCTTGATGGAAAGTTAACAAACAGACATACTCCTTTGGAGCAGTCAACAAAAGTTGTATTGCACGGGTTGCATCATCCAAACCCACAGGTAAAATTCCAGTAACCTTAGGATCCAGTGTACCTCCATGCCCTGATTTTTCCAGTGGTAAAATTCGTTTAATCCAAGAGTCAATTTCATGAGATGTTGGACCGGATGGTTTATCTAGATTAATTACACCTTTAGAAATATATTCAGTAATTTCCCTTTCTTCAGGTTTGCACCCAAAATCAGGATTTGTAAAACTGCTAGATTTTGTAACCATGTCAAATTTCATGAAAAAAACCTTAAAAATAGTAAATAAAAAAAGATATGAATAATATGATTAATTATTCATTTATAAGTCAGCTAAAGCTGCTTTGATAGATTCGATATCGCCAGAAACATCGATAGTTTCTTCGGTTGGTTCTAAGTGAGCAATATTACATCTTCTGTTTTTGACTGCTTCACCAACAACTTCTACAAAGTTTTCGTCGATAATTTCTACGATTGCGCATTTTTCGCCTGCTTCTCTACCAGCAATTTTAACACATACTCTTCCTACTTCGATTGATGCCATTTATATCACCTTTAATGTTTGAATAATGATTTCTGATACATTTTCAGGATTGAAAGTATCAGTATTTATAATTAAATCATAGATATCCATATTAGAAATGTCAATATTATGGATTTCCATGTATCTTAAGGCTTCGCTTTTTTCACGAATAATTATTTCGTCTTTAGCTACATCCACAGTCTTATCTTCCCTTTCAGCTATTCGTTTAGATCGAACATCAAATGGAGTTACTAACCAAAGTCTTAAATCGGCATTATCAACAAAATATGCTGACAATCTGCCTTCAATTATAAGATTTTCTGCTTCCTTAGCTTTTTGAGCTTGCCTTTTATCTATTTCTTTATCAATATCATCATTACCTTCAGCAAATTCACTAAACTCAAGAACACTCATGCCCCTTTCTGCAGCCATTTCCCTAAAAACAAATCCTGCAGAAATATAAGGAATATCCAACTTTTCTGAGAGAAGCTCAGCAGTAGTTGTTGTTCCGGTTCCAGCTAATCCGCCGATTGTAATTATCATTATTTTCTAGCCTCGTTTTTGAAATGTTTACGAGCACAACTTGAGCATAAGTACCCACCGTATGGACGGCTAGGTCTTTTAGCTGTTTTTGATAATTTTCCAATTTCATATGGACGTCCACGAGGAACTCCATGTAAGACTGCACCACATTCAGCACAAACATGCTTAGATGGTTTTTTCTTTTTGTATCTTAAAACATTTTCTCCACCAGGAGTGTTTTTATGAACTCTTTTATATGATCTTGATCTAAACCTATTTGCAGGCATTTAATCACCTATAAATTTAATTAATTAAAATATTTAATAATTGTGTAATAGCGTATTCTTAAAATAGAATACTATAATATATTTTTTTCATCATTAATAAATGTATAGTTTATGGCTGATTTAGAACCCTTGTTTAAATCCTAAGAATTTTCTTAAAATTTGGCTCATACCAAAAGTACAAATCATGTACCATAACAACCAACCAATTCCATATGGGATAGTGGCTTGACCACCATACAATACACTACCTATAGCATGCCAAACTGGAGTCAAGATAACCCAGTAAACAGTTTTTGGCAATATGATAACTAAGTTATGAATTGCAGAGGTTCTCATCCAGAAGAATATTAAAATAATTGGCACGAAAGTAACAATCATTGGTTTGAATTGTTCGGTCATCATTGCTGATTGATCTTTCATCATATCAGCCTGTTTAGCTTGGAGTTCAGCCATTTTTTTACCGTCTCCTCTTTTTTGAGCGTCTCTAAGTTCTTTATTAAAGTCTTGCATAGCTTTTTGCCTTTCATTTAGTTCATCTTGGTCAACTAAATACTTATTTGCAATAGTTGTAATTAAAGAAACAATAAATGCAATAATCAAAACTGTTAAAGCAGGATTTGCCGGATTTGGGTCTATCGCAAGAATTGGATTGAAAATCGCATTCAAACCTTGATAGACCATTCCCATTGGATCAACCATAATTATACCCCTATAAATTTAATACATCTACTAATTTTGCAACTGAAACATCTAAATGATTATCAGGATTTCTTAAGATTTTAACAGTAGCACCTGTTAATGTAGCGTAAGCCATTGAGGTAGCTCTGTTCATTTCTTGATGTAATTGAATCTCACTTGCTTTTTGTAAATCACGTTCACGAGTATCATCATTTAATCTTCTGTAAATAATCTCATCTGGGTTAGCTTCAATCAAAATGAAAAGATCAGGTTGTAATTGTTCTAAAACCCATATTGGAAGACCTGGAAGGAATCCAGCAGGGGTGTTAATAGTACAGTGAGTATCTACAATTACATTATCATTTTCAGATCTTGCTTTGATTTCTTTAGCTGCCTTAGCTTGAATATCTTTTTGTGTTTCAGCCGGTAATTTTCTTAAAGCATCTCTATCTTCAACGAGACCATCTTTAATAGCAATTTCAGTCATTATGTCCCCATAGTTTAAATGTACATAATCGACTTCGTCAAGTGCCTTATTAAGTAAAGTTGTACTTCCAGAACCTGGAATACCTGTTAATACTACTAATTTCAATTTAATCCCTCACCTTTTTTTAAAAAGATAAAAATTAGGAGATTTAATCTCCTAAGAATTTTCTGAGAAGTGGATTTGAGGACATGAGTTGTTCCTCAGCCATTTCTTCATAAAGTTTATGAATAATACCTACAGTAAGCAATACACCAGTACCTCCACCTAAAGCACCGGTTAAATCTGCAAGGAAAGCAATAAGACCTACATATATACCACTGATAATGGTAAGTGCAGGAATGTATTTTTTCAAAATTTTATATAATTGACGTTTACTACTTCTGAAACCAGGTATCTGAATACCGGAATTGTAAAGTTGTTCTGAAATCTTTTTGGCATTCAATCCACTGATTTCTACCCAGAGATATGAGAACAGCATACAACATAAGATAAAGAATATTGCGTATACTAAAACATGCAATGGTTCTGTTATAAACATTTGTAACTTAGGAGTTGATAACAACCATGCAATTCCATCAACAGGCTGACCTTTTTCAATGTGTCCTAAAATTGGAACACCAATCTTTTGGAAAACATTAGCAAAAAGGGTTACGTTTACAAGCAATGCACTTGTTAAAATAACTGGCATGTTACTTGAGTAAACAAATTTCAATGGATATTTACCAACTGATCCTCTGATTCTTCCGTGTCCTCTTACACTACCATGAGAAATAGGAATTTCCACCCTCATGGATTCACCATATAACACAACTAAGAATACAACAATAGTTGCTAACAATGGAATTAATATAGAGAAATTATATACTCCAGTAGTAGCTAATTGAATGAATTTTGGTATAATACCTGCAAATAATCCGTCAGTACCATTCAAAATACTGAATGTACCCACAATAATTTGTTGACATACACCTGCAGCAATGAACAGACCGATACCACTACCGAATCCCCATTTAGATACAACTTCATCAAGATAAATAATTACTAAAGCACCAATAACCAATTGTAAGATTAAAAGTGCAGTATATGAACCATCAATTGGTACTAAATTACCAGTTAATACTAAAACAGATGCTTCAAATAAAGTAAACACAATAGATAATACTTTTTGAGTAGCTTGAAAATGAGACTTATCTTTATGAGAAGACAAATCTAAATCCAAAAGATTAGAACCCACTAACAATTGCAATACAATTGAAGCAGTAACAATAGGACCAATTCCTAATGTAAGAATTGAGCCAAAACTTCCCGCCATAACTGCCCTTAATTGAGCAAAATTATCTATAGCTCCTGGAGCTAAACCATATAATGGAATTAAAGTTAAAAAGTAGTATAATACTAAAACTATACCAGTCCATTTAAGTTTTTCATTGAAGTCTTCTCTGTGAATAGGAGATTTGACTTCAGGAATAACTTTAAATATTGGCTCTAATACTTCTAGTGATGACATTTTCTTCCCCGATAAATAAATTAAAGAAGCTATAATTCTATAGCTTCTCCTCCTAATTCTTCAATTTTTTCAATTGCGCCAGCAGAGAATTTAGGTGCTGAAATTTTGAAAGTTTTAGTGATATTTCCTTTTGCTAAAACTTTGTCGTAACCTAATTCAGTGACATCAATAACGATAGCATCACCGTCTTTGGATGCTTTTCCACTAGCAATTAATTTGTCAGCTTGTTCTTCTAAGTAATTTAAATTAACAGCATTGACTTTTTTAATCATTTTTTGAGGTCTTTTGAAACCATGTTTACCAAAGTGGTCTGGGTCGTGAATTACAGTCCAGGTCCAGTGTTGTTTACCCATACCTGCTTTACCTTTTCCACCTTTGTTACCTGCACCTCTACGTTTTTTAGTACAGCCTCCACCGTTGGATCTAGAACCTCTTTGTTTGTTAATTTTACGTTTTGTTCTAATCATAATATCCACCTGAGTCTAAAGCATTCTTTTTGCGAGATCTTTAATTTCTTCTCCCCTGTAACCTAAGGATCCACCTTCATTTACAGATAAACGAATGTCTTCGTATCCTTTTCTAGGAGGGTGTAAACGGAATACAGGTTTAATACCTACATCAGCTAATTTAACATCAGAATTAATTAAAGCTTTAGCTAATTCTTCAATGTTGTCATAATCAGTATTTTCTGCAACATATTCGTCACTAACTTTAACATTACCTGGAAGTCTACCTCTTTTAGCAATGATAGCTGCTAAAGTTTCAGCATCAATTTCTCCCCAAGTGATGTAATCCTTAGCTTTTTGAAGCATACCTTCGTAACTAGGATTTTCTTCAACTAAAACTGCATGGCTGATTCTGTTAAGTCTTAACATATCTAAAGTGTCAGCAATATTTTTAATGACACCAGTAGTTCCTCTAACTCTAATAACTAAAAACATATAATCACCAATTAGTAGTTAACTCCCATTTTTTTGAGGTCTTCTTGACTAGCTTTAACTTTACTTAATTCTTTTAAAGCATCGAATACTGCGTTAGCAAAGTTAACAGTAGTTTGGGTTTGTCCGAAAGTTTGAGACCATACATCGTGGATTCCAGCAAGTTTTAAGATAGTTTTACCTACGTCACCAACTACTAAACCTACACCTGCAGGAGCTGGCATTAAAGTAACACTTACACTACTGGATTTACCTTGTACTTTGAAAGGTACGGTGTGTTCTCTTCCACAAACACAACCCCAGTCTCCACAACCTCTTCTAACTTTAATAAGGTTGTATTTAGCATTGTCAACAGCTTTTCTAATAGCTGGACCTACTTCTTTAGCTTTACCTTGGCCTAATCCAACATATCCATCTTTGTTACCTACAGCAACAATTACTCTGAAATTAACTTTTCTACCAGATTTATGCATCCTTTGAACTAAGTTAACATCCATTACTTCTTCTTCTAAATCCGGAATTAAGGCATCAACTATTTCTAATTCCATAATTGGAAGACCTTTTTCAAAGATTTCATCGATATCAGTAATGGTTCCATCTTTAACTAATTTACCCATTTTAGTTTTAGGTTCCCATTCATCAATATTAAAACTCATAGTTATACCTCTGCCTCATCAATATTTTTTAAAGTTTCTTCAAAGTTTTCAGGTAAATCTTTTGGATCGAGACCTCTTTCTAAATACTTTGAGAATTTAGCTGCAACATCTTCAGCACTTAAAGATTCAGCATAATTTGCAACGTGTTCTCCTCTGATACGTTCATCTTCAGGGAAAATGAAGTCACCGTGAGGTACTTCTAAACCTGCATCAACAGCACCTTTGAGAGCTGCAAAGATTTTAGATCCTTTAATTGGAGATTTTAAACCGATGTCTAAAATTGCATAATCTACATCTTTAGCTAAAGCTCTTTTAGCACAGAGATATCCGGTTAAGTAAAATGCGGAAATGTTACTGGTACTACCTTTGTATCCGAATTTTTCTAATTGTTTACTTACTGCAGAAGCAACAGTGATATCTCCTTCAGGAGCATAATCAATAACTTGAACAGTTGCGTGAGCATTGGAAACTCTGACAACTAAACGAGATTTTTCATAATCGACTAATTTAATTCTAGCTCCGTAATCAGTTTTTCCTTCTCTTCTTCTTCTGAAAGCTACTTTATAGTTAGTTCCTTGAGCCATGTTTAGTCATCTCCTTTAATTAAATCATGGTCACGTGCATAGTTTCTCATGTAAGATTTACTTCTAAATGCGCCACCTTTAGCCATTTTGTATAATTTACGATAGGTAGTTGCATCGATTACTTCTTCTTCACGCATTTCTTTAAGATCTTTTCTTAAAGCTCTGATAGTAGTCATCCATGCTTTTTTCTTAGGTGTACGTGCTTTTTTAGCCCCTTTAATACTACCTCTACCTTTTCTTTTACCTTTTGCTTTTTGTTCTTTGATTTTTTTAGATCTATAGCTACTATTACCTTTTTCAGGTTTTGCTTTAATAGCTCCATCGTTTATTAACTGCTTTACTCCTTCTCTAGTAATCGCCATGGATACTTCTTCTAATCTTTCAGGATCAATCCATACACGATTAAGCCCTACTTTGAGTATACTAGCAGCTAATCTTTTTTGAGTTGTAAGATTCATGTAAATAATCCTCCATTCAGCATAGCTGATAAATTTAGATATTTATCTAAATTCCCTTTTTTATATTTTTAATTTTAAATAGTCAAATCAATTCAAATATAAGCCCCGGAATTGATTCAACTTATAAATATGAATAATTTATTTATTTAAAACTTTAATTCCTAGTTCTGATGCTTTTTCTAACATCAAAGCTTTTTTCC
>NZ_CAMJCX010000046.1 GCF_946404245.1 uncultured Methanobrevibacter sp. | reverse complement strand
ACAAAGCATTTGACGTAGGTGCATACACTGCAACTTCCATTGGTGCTGACTCTGAAGCAGCTAAAAACGCAGCAAAAATCGTAGTAGCTTTCATTGCAGCAGGTTCCCCTGCTCCAGTTATCGAAAGACACGGATTACCTGAAGGATTCAACGAACAAATGGGAGCATTCTTAGCTAAAGGTGACTTCGGTGGAGCTATCGGTGCTGTAACTGATGAAGCATTAGACGCATTCTCAGTATGTGGTACTCCTGATGAATTCATCCCTAAAATTGAAGGCTTAGCTGAAATGGGTGTAACTCAATACGTAGCAGGTTCCCCTGTTGGTAAAAACGTAGAAGAATCCATTAAATTATTAGGAGACGTAATTGCAAGTTTCTAAACTTGCTCTCTCTTTCTTTTTTTATTTTTTTAAACCTTTATACACAACTTATTAACTTACTATTTTTAACAACAATTTTAATTATATAAAAATTCTAACTATATAATATTATAATTATTATATTGCAGGTATTATAATGGAAATTGAAAAATTAACCAAAGAGATTAGACAAAGAGCATTTGAAAGAAAAGATCCGAAAACTCCTGAACAGGTTGGAGCAAGCTGGTATAATGATGACCTGACTTATGATGGCGTTGCTAAAACATTATTTATAATATTGCCAACTCCAGGCTGTGCCTGGGCACTTGGAGACAGCGGCGGATGCACCATGTGCAGCTATGTTTCCGACTGTACACTAGAACCAATTGACACAGAAACCATTTTAAGAATATTCAATGAGCATCTTCAAAGGCATCCGATTGCCGAAGAGGAAAAAATTTCAGTGAAACTATTTGCATCAGGAAGTTTCCTAAATCCATATGAACTTCCAAAAGATGCCCGTGATGAAATTCTAAAGACATTGATGAATCTGGGTAACGTTACAGAAATCATTGTTGAATCAAGGCCTGAATATGTTAGGGAAGAAGTTCTTGATGAAATTTTTGAAATAATCGGAGATACCCTCTTTGAAGTGAGTATCGGCCTTGAAACATCCAACGATTATACCCGCCTTAAAAAAATCAATAAAGGTTTTAGCAGGGAAGATTTTGAAAATGCAGTTAAATTGATGCAAAAGTTAAAAGATGAAAAAGGATACAACATAAAATCCAAGGCATACATCTTTGTTAAGCCTATTTTAGTTTCTGAATCCCAAGCAATATCCGAAGCAATTGAAACTGCAAGATACTGTGATTCAATTGGAGTCAACAGACTTTCATTCTGCCCTGCAACAATTCACAGCGGAACTGTTATCGAAAGATTTTGGAGAAAGGGAGCTTATCAGCCTCCATGGATCTGGTCATGTATTGAAATCATAAATACCGTTCGTGACGAATTAGACATACCTGCACTTTTAGACACATCCGGTTTCGGTTCAAGACGTGGACCGTACAACTGTAAAAAATGCAATAAAGATCTAAAACATATGATAATAGCAAATAATTTAACTCAAAGCAAAATTGAATATGAATGCGAATGTAAAAGTGAATGGTTAGCCGAAGTAAAAAATTCAGATATGAACAGCTCAACCGTTGAGATAAAACACATTCCATTATATTAAATAATAAAAAATATTAATTAATATTAGGAGGAAAATATGAAAACTAAATTTGTTAGTTTACTAGCTATAATTCTCGGATTAATTATTATAATATTCCCTGCATTAGGACTTATTGGAGCCAGTTCACTGATTGGTCTTTCAGTATTGTTAATGTCCATTTATTTACTTGTTGTGGGAGTTACAATTATTGATTACAATACTTCAGGAGCGATAATTGATCTGATTCTTGGATTGTTACTGCTGTTCTTAAGTATCGGACTGATATTCAATCCTGCACTGCTCGGATTTATAACAGAAATCACATTATATCTTGCAGGAATAATGTTGATCATTGTTGCAGTTGCATCCCTAATCAACAATCGCAGCTCAAGATATGGCTTTTATATAGGAATAGCAGGAATAGTTCTCGGTTTATTATACATAATCATTGGAACTTACATATCAAATCCAATTGTTCTCGGTACATTGATTGGAATTTGGTTAGTAATTAGTGGTATTTTAAAATTAATGGATAGGTAATCTATCCCCATTTCTTTTTTTGGTGTTTATATTGATAGGAATTAGTGCGGATTTTGACCCGGTGCATAAAGGTCATGAAAAATTAATTAAAGAAGCTCGAAAAATTGCAGACAAAGAGGATAAG
Organism: uncultured Methanobrevibacter sp.; assembly: GCF_946404245.1. Classification (GTDB taxonomy): domain Archaea; phylum Methanobacteriota; class Methanobacteria; order Methanobacteriales; family Methanobacteriaceae; genus Methanocatella. The sequence goes on along the minus strand of NZ_CAMJCX010000046.1, from coordinate 9,573 downwards.
CAGGTTGTCGTTTATCTGAATAAGGGATTCAGTGCAAATCATGCACCGTTTTTTGTTGATTTTGAGGCTCGCCGTGAAATGGCTCTGGCTTTGGGTGCGGATGACGTTAAATCATTTGAAGGTCTTCATCACAGATTAGTGCTGTCTTATAGTGTACCGATTCGTCTCAAACAAATGATTGATGACGGCGTAACTGACTATATAACCTCAGCCAGCATTTCACTTGATGAGATTAAGTCAAAGGCTCAGAAATTTATTGATGAGGGAAACTTTGTCGGAATGCCGAAAAGTTACACTAACAGAAATGAGATCAGATGGTATGCAATAAATGAGTTTCTCGGATCAAAACTCAAATACCATATCGTTAAGGAATTTGACAAGGACAAATATTCCGGAAGGCTAATTCGCCAGTCCATCATTGATAATGATATGGTGATTTCAAACCAGACAGCAAAGCTTCTTCCAAAGACTACAGTCGAAATCCTGCAGCGAGAGATTGATGCCGGAAGGGTTCCTGGAGAGAGAAACTGGGCAGACATCTACAAAAGAATGAATACCTATTCCAGAGGAAACCTTGAAAAAATAGCTTACCTTAACGGAAACACCATAAATGAGATTATTAAAAGAAGAGTTTATAGAGACCCGGAATCCATATGGGCAGTTTTCAGAAGGTCCGATTATGGGCCGGTAATGACCAGATTAGCCATTAGCGCAATTGAAATGGAAGTTACAAAAAGGGAAGTTATGGAGTTAATGCAAAGTTATGAAAAACAGGGCGTTATTCCGGATAATCAAAAGGTTCAGAAAGTTATTGACAGAGCGTGGTATGTGGCAAGTGAAGGAGACAAAGGAGTCAGTGCACGTGAAGCCAATGAACGGTTTAGAAGTCAAAATATTGATGTTGATGCACCATTGACTCTTGAAGCAGGGCTTAACTTAACCAAATTTGAAACAAAAATTACAAAAGAAGGCATTAACACCGATTTATATGTCGACAAAAACGGCAGGATTTCCGTTCAGTTCAAAAGTGAAGGTAAAAAAATTAAAACTAATCTAAGGCTCCCAGCACGTGAAGTCACTTATCTCAGATACATTATGGATTCCCATTTCATTCCAGTTAACGGAAGCATAAAAAAAGCTAAAAAAGGTTTCAAAGTTAAAGTGGTTATCGGTTGAGTTTTTCAAGTGCCGCTTTAACCATTACCAAATCTGAATCAGCAAAATATTCAATTATCTCTTCTAATTCTTCTTTTTTTCTATTGGAATTATTAACAGTGTTAGCTATTCTTGAAAGTGATTTTTCTTTGAAATCATCACCCTCAGTTAATGTTAAAATATCAAAAAACTCCTTTTCCAGATTATGTCTTTCAGCGATTTGTGACGTTTCAATCAACAGTGCTGAAAGTGATTTTGTATAGGAACTTCTAAGCAATTTTAGAATAGCCACATCACCGATGCTGCTGCTGATTTTTTTGGTTGTGATGAAGTTATCTAAAAAAAGCAGCTCATCTGATTTTTCGCCTGAAATATATAGAATTGGATTATCTGAATCTATTTTTCCTATAATAGCTCCATCTATTAGATTTTTAACATGCTTATCTATTTCAAGAGTGGTGTCGGGAGAGATATTATTTAAATCCAAATAGATTCCATCGGCATACCTGCCGTACTGCTTAGCGACAGTCAATGCAGATTTTGGAGAGGTTGCAGAAATTAAAATATCAGATTTGCTTGCCACCTCCTTAAATGTGTCAAATACCTCAATGTCGGACTTTTCGATATTCTGAATGGTTTTTTTAGATCTTCCCTCCGTTGAGGTTATGAAAGTGATTTCATCTGATTTTATCAAATTAAAAAGATTTCGAGAAACTTTTCCAAATCCTATTAATCCTATAATCATCAATATCACTACTCATTTCTTAAAAAGAAGCATATCATGTAAATTTACACCAATATCTCTGGAAATTGTATTGCATTTAGCGCACAGTAAAAAGTAAATGTCTTTAGTGGATAAATCAATTTCAGTCAATCCCTCATAATTTCCCATGCCTTTTGAAATTATGAACTTGTGGCTGTCAAAAATTTCCCTGAACTCATCTGAGATTTTGCTGTCAACATAACCGACAGTTCCTGCACCAATTTCCACAATTTCACCGAATTCATCCAAACCCGCATCCAAGGCCTCGGCCATGCATGCATCATTTAATATTGGTTCAGATTTGACTGCTATTGTAATATCCAAATCATATTTTTTAATTTTAGAAAGCAATAATTTATCAAATACTATCTCACCGGTATTATCCACCAGATATAAAACCTTATCATTCTCTTTTAATGAATTTTCAAACTCTTCAATATCCTTAACTGTCAATTCCTTTTTAAGAGAATCCTTTATTACACTTTCAATATCATCATCCAATGTGAATGCACCAAAATCCAGAATGTTACCTATAATAGCTATTTTGACATAATTCTCCAAACTGTCGTCTTCCTCTAAAATTTTTTTAACGTCATCCATGTATTTTAATGCAATACTGTTGCTTTCTATTTTTTCCCGATAATATGGATCGTTGCAGCCGGTTCTTTGCTTAATCATCGCATGCATTGCTGAACCTGTGCTATTTGAATTTGTGCCCCGTGTAAAATTTTGGGAAAGGTACTTGAATATATCTTCCATTATTTCCATCTTGAGGATTTCATCATCTGTGGACAAATCTAGAGCTTCCTTAGCTTGCCTTAAAAAACAAGGCCCACATTCATAACTTATTTTCACTTAACCACCATAAATTATTTGAACTAATTGTATCTCATCGCCATCCTGAATAACAGTGTCTTCGATTACCAGCTCACCGTTCTGTTTTGATACCATTGTTTGAGCGGACAATTCCAATTCTTTGAGCAAATCTTTAATTGTATAATTCTCATGAGGAATATCCCTTTCCTCATTCAATTGCTTGTATTTTAAAATAAATGTCATATAATCACAATCCTAATTCTTCTAAAAATGAACATGCCTTGCATAATTCGTTTGATGCAGGTTCTCCGCATCTGCTGCATCTTCCATGAGCATAATCCTTTTTGAGTTCATCTTTTAAAATGTTTTTTATCTTATCATATCCGCGTAAAGTGGAATACTTTATGGTCGGATGCTTTTCTGTAAGCTGATTGATGAGTTCAGACACTTCGCCCCTGAATGATTGCATTGCGTATGGGCAACTGTCAAAGTGAACTTCAAGGTCTTTTGCAACGACATACAAACCGATTTCCCTTTCAGGAATTTCTCTTAACGGCTTAATTTTTACTGTAAACTCTTCTGCCTGTGACTCTGATTTTGCACCCAACTTGGTTAGATTATCAGTGTTTCCTTCAAGGTAATTCATAATGATTCCCTGAACTTCATCATCGAGATTGTGTCCTGTTGCAATTTTGGTTGCGCCCATTTCACGGGCTGCCTTGTTAATGATTGTTCTTCTGAATACTCCGCAGTATGTGCATGAACCCTTATGGTTTTCCCTTTGCATTATCTCATCCAAAGTTATTCCATACTCGTCCTTCAGTGAAACGACCTTGTGCTCAATGCCCAATCTCTGTGCATGGCGTATTGCAATATCCACGCCTTCCTGCCTGTAATTGGCAATTCCCTCATCCACTGTAACTGCACAGATATCAATGATATTTCTTTCACGAAAACTGTTTAAAACCTCCAATGTTGTTACACTGTCTTTTCCGCCTGAAAGAGCAACTAAAACCTTATCTCCCTTATCAAGCAATTTTTCTTTTTTGACTGTTTTAATAGCTTTCTTTTCTATGGATTCAATGAAACAATCTTTGCACAGTATCTGGCCTGACTGTTCACGTTTATAAATAACTTTAGGATTACCACATTTACTACATTGCATAACTATTACCTACATCTGTTCTACAAACTGTGCCAGCTGATTTAGAGTATTGACTTCAAACACTTGGGCGCCCGCATCCCTATATAATGAAACACAGCTGTCTACAACATCCCATTTATTTCTATCTTCAGGATTCAATATGATGACTTTTTTTGCATCCCTCACCATTTCCTCGACCAAGTCAACACTGGCAGGAATTCCATTAACTTTTGGCCCCGCCCAGTCTCTACAGTCGGATAAAATGATAACATATGACTTATTGTTAATATGGGCCATATCCTGGAACTTTTTAAATGCAGAGTACATGTCTGAAGTTCCATGAACCATCATATTTTTAACTCTCATGTCTTTAACCTTAACGAACGAATCTATAAGATATTCTTCCTTCAGGGCATGAGTGGTTTCTATTACTTTATTGTCAAATTCAAATGTCCTTGATTTTTTAAAGGCAGTCTGAGCTGAAAACATCAACATGAAAAACCAGCTACTGATCCATTCGCAAGATCCGCTGATGTCATTCAGGAACAGGTGTTCATTCTTATGAGGCCTAGGCTTTGCCTTAACGATTTCAAGAGGCACACCACCATATTTCATGTTGGCCCTTATTGTTCGCCTCATGTCAATTTTATTTGAAGTTGATTTGACTTTTCTTCTTGAACGCTTATTCGCTATTCTTTTTCCAAGCCTTTGACAGATTTCAAGCATTCTAGGATCAAACCTATTCAGCTTGGTCAAATCCTTGTTCATCAATTCCCCGTCCCTTTCAAGTTGCTTGACTTCATCCAAAAGGGGTTGGCCGGACAACATTTTTAGCTTTTCGTTGTTTATTCTTTCCTTATTGACTTTCTGGAAAAGGTTGTTTTGCTTTTTAATGATATATTTATTGGATTTGGGACCGGTACCGCTATAAGCCTTACCCTTGTTTAATTCAGGGTTTTCCATTTTCTCAACTTGAACTTTGAATATCTTTTCAAAAATCTTATTGAATTTAGGAATATCATACTTGTCTTTCACATAAACTGCCATCAGAGCACTTTTTAGAAGCTCACGGTCATCTTCACCAAAAGTCTGGTGAACCTGAACCGCCGCCTGAGTACTTCTTATACTTACGGGAAGACCTTCCTGCCTTAGTTGGGCGGACAAATTTGCAATCTTATTTATCATATTATCGTTTGTTTAAAACATCCTTTATGACTCTTTTTTTATCACTTTCATTTTTAATAGCTACACCAATACTACTTTGAAGTGACTCGTCCATATTTTTGGTGCCCAAATCAGTGACAGAGCGAACCCAATCGATAGTTCCTCTTACAGAAGGTTTTTTCATTAAATTGAGATTACGTATCTTGTGAACTAATTTTACAACAGTTGAAACGACTTCCTCATCGGCTTCAGGCATTCTTGATTTGACTATTTCTATTTCCCTTTCGATTGAAGGATATGGTATGTATAAGAATAAGCATCTGTCTTTAGTTTCATCAAGAAGTGACCTTTGAGAGTTTGATGTCAATATAACTATCAAATCATTTTGAAGAGTGAATGTTCCCAAATCATTGATTGTGATTTCCTGTTCACCCAATGCCTGAAGCAGGAAACTCTCCACTTCCTCATCAGCCTTATCGATTTCATCTATAAGCAGTACTGAATCTTTATCATTTAAAAAAGCATTGAGTAACGGTCTTCTGATAAAATATTCCTCATCAAATATTTTCTCTTCACTTTGTGATTCATTTTTTGCCGCTTCCAGGTGAAGCAATTGTTTTTGATAGTTCCACTCACCAACGATTTGTTCAAAAGTGATCCCTTCATAACACTGTATCCTAAAGAAATCCCTTTCAAAAGACTTTGCAATTACCTTTGCAAGTTCAGTTTTGCCCACACCGGGAGGCCCTTCAATAAGCATTGGTCTTCCAAGCAACAAGGACAAATAAACGGTTGTGGATATTTCATTATTAGATACATATTCTGAATTTAAAAGTAATTCATCAATATCTTTTATAGTTATATTTTCTGTTTGCAAATTTTTAACCTTCCACAAATTAATTATTAAAATTTATATTATAAAATGAATATAAATTTAATGTAACTAAATATATATTATTGTAATAATTATATAATTATATTTATAGGAGGATAAAAATGGAAAAAGACAATGCAATAATTATAATATTATTAATTCTCATTGTGCTTTCTGCAGGAGTATACATTATTGTATCCGGTACTGGACTGACATTCAATCATGACGACAAAATCGGACAGGCAAATTATACCGTAAACAATACAACTGCAAAAATTAACAATACAAATGATACAACTGCAGATACAACCCGTGACACTGGAATTTACGCACCAAGTTCAGATAGTGGATATAGTGATAGTGGAAGTTACTACTACAGTTCACAAAGTAGCAGTCCAAGTTATCAAACATACAGCGACAATTCCGAAGCTCAAGCTGGTCAGCCATCTGCACCTGAAACACCTACTTCAGATACTGGCGGACAGGAATCTAGTTCAACAGACACTGGAGGCAGTGAAGGAACAGTAGTTGACCTTGAATAGGTTTAATTTTTAAACTCGTCAGGATTTTTGAACAATTCAAAATCCTGAACATAATCTTTTCCGGTAAGCATCGCAATTTCTGCTTTTTGAAGTTCAGAACCCAGGTATGCTGCATGCTCCATTCTTGAAACCAGATCTCTTGTTATGATTTCTTCATATACTTCTTTTGCAGATTGTCCCACTATGACCAAATCCGCTTTGTTTTTCTTGAAATGAGTTGCAACAATTCTGCTGTCTTTTACAGTGGTTCCATAGTCAACATTAATTCTAAAACTTCCTGCTTTATCCCTAACAAACTTTAACGGATTTTTAAGTCGGGTTTCAGGAACTCCATCCAATTCATTTTCAATGATGTCATTTCGCTTATGCTTATCTTTAAATGCTACCAGATTTATTCCCAAATCCTTTGGAATTGATTTTCTATGTTTTGCTAAAAACATCATTTTGGATGCGGTTGCAAGTTCATATACGCTTCCCCTGGTTTTTCCACTTTCTTCAGGAGTGAATAAAATACTAACTCCCAGCTCCATACCTATTCCGGCCAAAAGTACATTTACACCACCTGAATCAGCATCCATAAGTTCAGTGACATTTCCAACTCCAAAAAACATCGGTGCAGGATTTTCCTTGTGGAATTCATGGCATGCAATTATGGATTCGACAATACTTGAACTGTTTACAGGATCCAATATCAAATCCGCAACATACCTTAAACCTTCAGTGTCCTCAATCAGCTGATGCATTGACTGGACCCTCTCTGCAGGGGATTTTGGAGATTTGCCCTGGGAGAAATTGGTCGGAAGCAGTACTGCAGGAATATCCTTTTCCATCAAAATATCCTTAACCTCAGAATTATTTCCCAAATCAAGGCTTAAAACAAAATCGATTCCGTTTTCTGCCGCCACTTTAATTTCATTGGCATTCAATGTATCAATACTTAACGGCCGGTCCCCCACAATAGGCCTTAATGTTTCAATCAATTCGGGAATCTTATCTGAAAAATCTTCACCGGCAGCCATTCCTATATCAATCATGTCCGCACCGGAATCAACAAAATATTGGCACTTATTGATTAATGCCTCTTTTGATAAAAACGGAGCATTAGCGATTTCAGAAAGAACCCTCATAGGGAAATCCTCACCTACCGGAAGGTTTTTGATTAAAATGTTATTTGGTTTTTCGAGAAGTTTTTCAATATTTTCCTTGTCGTTTTCAAATTCCTCTATGAATTTAAATGCTTCCTTACGTTTTTCCTCTTCAATCAACTTATCAGCAGGCCTGTCTTCAGACAAATCAATGCTTCCAATCAGGTTTAGGACCATTGCAAGGTCAGCGCCATCAGTGGAACCTTTAAATGTTGGAATGCCCAGTTCCTTTGTGATTTCTTTGGTGCCCTTTTTAATCAGACCAGGAACCAGAATCATGTCAATTTCATCCAACTGATTAGAAAAACAGTTTTTAATTTCTTTAATAATTTGTCTAGGTGTTAAAAATGCAGCCACCTGAGTATTGTCTGCAATATGTACAATTATATCCTCTTTTGAATCAGATACCACCTCATTAATCAAGGGGTATGCCAACTCACCGGTAATTATTAAAACTTTCATAAACTCCTCAACCAAATTTTTTGTTATATACTATTATAACTTTAATATTAATTAAATCTTTTAGAAATCAAATATTGTTTAAAATGCTTATTTTATCTGAAAAATGATGTACATAAATTACAATTATTATCTAAATAAATTAAAAGAGTAATTAAAAAAATAAGCGAAAAATAAACAACAAAATCAGAAAAATTTAAACAAAATAATTCAAAAAGAAAATATTTACATAAAATTTATATATTTTGTAATTTATAATGATTATACATGATAAATATATGGAGGAAAAATTAATGATTGAAATTCGTTTTCACGGAAGAGGTGGACAAGGTTCTGTAACCGCTGCTGAAATTTTGGCTAAAGCAGCATTTAAAGACGGAAAATATGTCCAAGCATTCCCATTTTTTGGAGTTGAACGTAGAGGAGCTCCAGTTATGGCTTTCACCAGAATTGATGATGAGCCTATTGAATTAAGATATCAAATCTACAACCCAGACTACGTATTGGTTCTTGATGATGGATTGTTAAATGTAGTTGACGTATTTTCAGGAATTAAAGACAATACTGAAGTAATTATCAATACACAAGACTTTGAAGGTAGTGGAGAACACGAAGTATACAATATTGATGCGACTGGAATTGCACTTGACTTATTAGGTCGTAATATTGTGAACACCATTATCTTAGGATATTTTGCTAAAAAAACCGGAGTCGTAAGTATTGAATCCCTTATTGCAGTAATTAAAGAAACCTTCCCTGGAAAAATTGGAGAGTTAAATGCTGAAGCTACTAAAAAAGCTTACGAAATGGGATAGAAAGGTGAGATAATGGTAAATATAGGATGTGTAATTACAACACCAGGAAGTAGTAAAAATAATAAAACTGGAAGCTGGAGAACATTCAAACCTATTTTAGATAAAGAAAAATGTATTGACTGTGACAACTGTATCATATTCTGTCCAGATTCCTGTGTAAACAAACAACATGATATTGATTACGATTACTGTAAAGGATGTGGAATTTGTAAAAACGAATGTCCTTCAGACGCAATCGAAATGGTAAAAGAATAAAGAGAGTGATTTAATGATAAGAGAAGTAATGACCGCAAATAAAGCAGTAGCAGAAGCTGCAAGATTAGCTAAGCCACAAGTTATTCCTGTTTATCCAATTACTCCACAAACTACAATTTCAGAATACTTAGCACAATATGTTGCGGATGAAAAAATTGATGCTAAATATGTTAAAGTAGAATCAGAACACAGTGCAATAAGTGCTGCTGTTGGAGCAAGTGGTGCTGGAGTAAGAGTATTTACAGCAACATCTTCACAAGGATTAATGTTAATGCACGAAATTTTATTTGCAGCAGCAGGTATGAGAACACCATTCGTATTGGCTGATGCAAACAGAGCAATTTCTGCACCATTAAACATTTGGAACGACCAACAAGATTCCATTGCACAAAGAGATGCAGGATGGTTACAAATTTATGTTGAAAATGCACAAGAAGCATT
>NZ_CAMJCX010000045.1 GCF_946404245.1 uncultured Methanobrevibacter sp. | reverse complement strand
GCTATCGCTGGTGAAACCTTATGTTCTCCTGAAGACAAAATCAAAGAGTTCGAAGGATTAGAACACATTTCCGAACCTGTAGTTACTGTAGCTGTAGAAGCTAAAAATACCAAAGACTTACCAAAATTAATTGAAGTATTAAGACAAACCGGTAAAGAAGACCCTACCGTTAAAATCGATATTAACGAAGAAACCGGTGAACACTTAGTATCCGGTATGGGAGAACTTCACTTAGAAGTTATCGGTTACAGAATCAAAGACAAAGGTGTGGACATCACTACTTCCGAACCTATTGTTGTATACAGAGAAACCGTAAGGAAACTCTCTCCACAAGTTGAAGGTAAATCCCCTAACAAACACAACAGATTCTACATTACTGTTGAACCTATTGAACCAAGCTTATTCGAAGCTATTCAAGAAGGGGACATCAAAGAAGGTAGAGTTAAAGGTAAAGAATCCGCTAACGCCTTCATGGAAGCTGGCTTAGACAAAGAAGAAGCTAGAAGAGTATGGGCTGTTCACAACAGAAGCATCTTCCTCAACATGACTCGTGGTATCCAATACTTGGATGAAGTAAAAGAACTTTTACTTGAAGGATTTGAATCCGCTTTAGAAAACGGTCCTTTAGGAAACGAAATTTCCATGGGATTAAAATTCAAACTCCACGATGCAAAACTTCACGAAGACGCAGTTCACAGAGGACCTGCACAAGTATTGCCTGCTATCAGAAATGCAATCTTAGGTTCCATGATGTTAGCAGAACCTGCTTTACTCGAACCTATGCAAAAAGTAGTCATTGATACTCCAAACGATTACATGGGTGCATGTACTCGTGAGATTCAAAACAGAAGAGGTCAAATTGTAAACATGGGTCAAGAGACTGGTGACATGGCTAGAATTGAATCCAAAGTACCTGTAGCTGAAATGTTTGGTTTCGCTGGAGACATCAGATCCGCTGCTGAAGGTAGATGTTTATGGTCTACTGAAATCGCAGGATTCGAACCACTTCCACGTGAAATGCAAAATCAAATCGTTAGAGAAATCAGACAAAGAAAAGGCTTATCTGCAGAACCATTCCCTGCAAGCCACTACTTAGGTGATTTATAAAATTAAAATTTTTTAATTTTTATATTTTTTTATATTTTCAATAAAAATTCACTAAAAAAACATATCTTTTTATATGTTGAAATATAAAATACTTTATTAAGCTAACATTTAAGCTTATAGATATGTTTGTTAATAATTACAAAAGAGGTTATTATAATGGCAAAAGAAAAAGAACATCTTAACTTAGCATTTATCGGACACGTTGACCACGGAAAATCCACTTTAGTTGGAAACTTATTAGTAAAAGCTGGTACCATCAATGAACAACAATTAGCTTCTGGAGAAGACAAATTCAGATTTATTATGGATACTACCAAAGAAGAACAAGAAAGAGGAGTAACCATTGACTTAGCTCACCAAAAATTCTCCACTAAAAAATACGACTACACTGTAGTAGACTGCCCAGGACACAGAGACTTCGTTAAAAACATGATCACTGGTGCATCCCAAGCAGACGCAGCTGTATTAGTAGTAGCAGCTAACGACGGTGTAATGCCTCAAACCAAAGAACACATGTTCTTATCCATGACTTTAGGTATTAAACAAATTATTATCGGTATTAACAAAATGGATATGGAAAACTACAGTGAAGACAGATTCAATGAAGTTAAAGAAGACGTATCTACATTACTCAAATCCATCGGAAGAGACCCTTCCACTGTAACTTTCATCCCATTATCCGCATTTGAAGGAGACAACATTGTAGAAGCATCCTCCAACACTCCTTGGTACAAAGGACCAACATTAATTGAAGCTTTAGATGCTTTAACCGCTCCTGAAAAACCAACCGACTTACCTTTAAGAGTTCCTATTCAAGACGTTTACTCCATTACTGGTGTAGGTACTGTACCTGTAGGAAGAGTTGAAACCGGTATCATGAAAAAAGGAGACAATGTTATTTTCTTACCATCTTCAACTGTTAACGGAGCTTCCGGTGAAGTTAAATCCATCGAAATGCACCACGAACAATTTGAAGTTGCTGAACCTGGTGACAACATCGGATTCAACGTAAGAGGTGTAGGTAAAAACGATATCAGAAGAGGAGACGTAGCAGGACACACTAGTGACGCTCCTACTGTAGCTAAACAATTCACCGCACAAGTTGTTGTATTACAACACCCTGGCGTAATTACCGTTGGATACACTCCTGTATTCCACTGCCACACTTCCCAAACTGCATGTACTTTCATTGAATTAACCGCAAAACTCGACCCAGCTACTGGTCAACCTGAAGCTAAAAACCCTGATTTCATCAAAACTGGTGATGCAGCTATCGTAGAAATCAGACCTACCAAACCTATGGTATTAGAAGAAGCTAAAAACATTCCACCTATGGGTAGATTCGCTATTAGGGATATGGGTCAAACTGTTGCTGCAGGTTTATGTCTTAAAATTACCGAGCAATAGGTTAGTAAACAATAATTAGAAAGTAATTTTTACTTTCTTTTCTTTTTGTTTTTTCGGAGGAACATAAATGAATCAAGCAAGAATTAAACTTACTGGAACAGACCCAGAAAAATTAGCATACGTATGTGATCAACTTAAAAAAATTGCTGAAAGAACTGGTGTTGACTTATCTGGTCCTATTCCATTACCAACTAAAAAATTAGTAGTACCAACAAGAAAATCTCCAGATGGAGAAGGTAAAGCTTCTTGGGAAAAATGGGAACTCAGGATTCACAAACGTTTAATCGGTATTGGAGCTGATGAACGTGCAATGAGACAAGTAATGAAAGTCAATGTTCCTGATAACGTAAGTATTGAAATTGAACTTAAAGGTTAAATATTTAGATTCTTTCTAAATATTCCTTTTCATCATATGCCGAGATAGTCTAGTCTGGTAAGGCGCAGGACTTGAAATCCTGTGAGGTCATCCTCGCCTGGGTTCAAATCCCAGTCTCGGCGTTTATTTTTATATCTATTTTTTAAAACTTTTTATTTTTGAATCTAATTCTGTTAAATCATTAACGATGTCGTCTTTGTTTAACATTTCTATTTCTGGGCGTTTTATCATTATTACTGCTATATCTGTTTTGTTTGCAGCCTCTATTTTTTCAACGACCCCGCCGATTTCGCCGCTTTCCTTTGTTATCATGACACTTGCTGCGTACTTTTCAATTAAATCGATGTTTTCTTTCAATGTGGCTGCACCTGTCATTGGTATGATGTGGTCGGATGGAATGTCAAGCTCCTCGCATTTTTTAAGTGAGCTTTCCACCTTAAGGATTCTCGGATAGAACCTTTCAGGGGAGATGTATTTCACGATGTCCGCCATGGTGTTTGCTCCTGCAAAATGCAGCACGTTTCCTTGTCTGAATTCATCAGCTATCATCTTTCCCGCATCGTCAAATGATTCTGCATAGCGGATATGTGATGTGTCTATGTTTTCAAGGTTGGTGATGGGTCTTTCAAAGCGTATATATGGAAGTTCAAGCTCACGGGCAATGCTTGATGATGTCTGTGTGATGTGGGCCGCAAATGGGTGTGTTGCATCAATGAGGATGTCAAAGTTTTCCCTCTGGATGATTTCAATGATCTCATCCTTTAACAGCGGACGGGCTATGGTGTCGTCGCTGCCTGCTTCCATGGCCAGTCTTGCCCCGTATTCTGTTGTTGTGGTTGTCAGGATAAAAACGTCATAGTTCTGCTTAAGGTGTTCTATGATGTTTGTCGAATCCTTTGTGCCTCCGAGCAGGAATATTTTCATTTCATCACCTTATTCATGATCTTTTGGGCTATAAGTATTGTTGATGCCACAACTATTATGACAATCCAGTCGGTTATTCCGATTGCTGTTGTTCTGAATATTATCTGCAGTTGCGGGATGTACAATATCAGCAGCTGGAGCAGGAATGAAATTATGATTCCGATATACAGGAATCTGCTTGATTTTTCAGAGTTTGCCCTTCCGTTGAATGCATTGAGCAGCTGGTAAACCACGAACAGTGTAAATGCGACTGTCATCGCCTTGACTGTGGATGATCCCTTTGATATTTCCCAGCTGAATACGCATATTGTTCCCACTGCCATCACTATTCCTAAAAACAGTATCTGTATCAGGATGTTCTTGGTCAGGATGTCTCCGACTTCAGGAGGCCTTTTCATGAGGTCCCTTTCAGGCCCTTCAATACCCAGCATCTGTGCTGGAGGTCCGTCCATCACAATGTTCAGCCATAAAAGCTGTGCAGGGTTGAACGGCAGAGGCAGGTTCAGCAGTGATGTTCCTATGATTGTAAGTATGGCTCCGACATTTGTGGACACCTGATACTTGACGAATCTCTTTATGTTATCGTAGATTTTCCTTCCGCCTTCAATGGCTTTCACGATTGTCCTGAAATCGTTGTTTTGAAGTATCATGTCGGATGCCTCTTTGGCAACATCTGTACCGTTACCCATTGAAACTCCTATTGATGCCTTTTTGAGTGCAGGAGCATCGTTGACGCCGTCTCCGGTCATTGCAACAATGTTTCCAAGATTTTTCAGTGTTTCAACGATTCTCATTTTTTGAACAGGTTTCACCCTTGCATAGACCTGGATGTCCGGTGCCTCTTTCAGGTATTCCGCGTCACTCATGTCTTCAAGCTCTTGGCCTGTTACTATTTTTCCGTCGGTTAGGATTCCAAGGTTTCTTGCAATTGCGCATGCGGTCTTTTCGTGGTCTCCTGTTATCATCACCACTGTTATTCCGGCATCGATACATTCCAGGACTGACTTTTTGGCATCCTTTTTGGGAGGGTCTATAAGTCCGAGAAGGCCTGTGAATGTCAGGTTCTCTTCTGGTGCTGTACCGTCATCACTCTTGTATGCAAACCCGATGACCCTCAGTGCACGGCCGCTCATTTCCCCAACTTTTTCAAGTAGCTTTTCCTTCATTTCAGCATTAAGGATTTCAATACTTCCATCATTATCTATGCATTTGCATTTGTCTAGAATTATTTCTGGAGCACCTTTTGACAAAACAATATTGTTTTCACCGTCCAGTCTATGTATGGTGGTCATCATTTTACGATCGCTGTCAAGTGGGATTTCGTCAACCCTTTCAAGGTCGCAGTCATGGTCTCTGCAATATTTCAGAATGGCTCCGTCGGTCTGGTCTCCGATGATTTCATCACCATTTACGGTTGCATTATTGCATAATTTGCCTATTAAATGTGTTTTGTCCCTGTTTGTGTAAAAACTGTCTACTACGGTCATCCTGTTTTCGGTCAGTGTTCCTGTCTTGTCTGAACATATCACGGTACATGACCCCAATGTCTCCACTGACAGCAGCCTTTTGACGATTGCATTGGATCTTGCCATTTCGTTCATTCCGAGAGCGAGTGTTAATGTAAGAACTGCAGGAAGCCCTTCGGGGATTGCCGCAACCGCAAGTGAAACTGCAGTCATGAATGTCTCGACAATAGGTATTCCCTGAGTCATTTCCAGTATGAAAATTGCAATACAAACCACGATAGCTATTGCAGACAGGATTTTTCCAAGTCTTCCCACACGCCTTGCAAGAGGGGTTTCCTCATCCTCCTCTTGCACGATGTCTGCAATCTTTCCTATTTCGGTTTGCATTCCGATTGCCTTGACGACTCCAACCCCGTTTCCTGAAAGGATGTTTGAATCCATGTATAATGTGTCATCGGTTTGCTTTTTGACTGCTTCGGACTCTCCTGTAAGATTTGACTCATCACAGCTGAGGTTTTTGGCTTCAATCAGCTGCAGGTCTGCAGGTACCTTGAGACCTTCCTCAAGCATCACGATGTCTCCGACGGTCAGGTCCTTGGCGTCAATTTCTGCAATTTTATTGTCCCTTCTGACGATGGCTGTTTTTGTAATCAGACCCTTCAGGCTTTCGACCGCACGCATGGACCTGTATTCCTGGATGAATCCCATGATTACGTTCAGCATAACCGCAAGCATTATGACTCCTGCGTCAATGACATCGCCGATTGCCAGTGATGCGATCGCCGCAATGATTAAAAGAGCTATGAGAATGTCTACAAATTGTGAGAAGAAAAGCACAATCAGCGGTGTTGGCTTTTTTTCTTCCAGCTCGTTCAGTCCGTATTCCTTTTGTCTTTTTTGGATTTCGCTGGATTTCAGTCCTTCTTTTGATGTGTTGTATTGGGTTAATATGTCACTCATTCCATCACCTTAATGTGTAAAAACTCGCTCTTCCGAAATTTTTTAATTTCATTTTAACCTTTCCGGTATTTAAATCTTCGTTTGTCAACGGCTTTATAATCAGCTGTGAACCAATCCTCAGCGCAAGGTCCACAATGTAGGGCTGAAGTTCACTTGGGGGTCTGATTGAATAGATGAGGTCTGTGCCTTCATACAGCTCAAGATTCGGATTTGTGATGTCATCCATGATGACAGTGGAGTCTTTTGGCATGATGTCCGTCTTTATTATTGTGATATTTTCCTCTTTTTCCAGTCTGTTTGCTATCTTGTCATATTTGCCTACTGCGATTTCTGCAATTTTCATTTGCCTGCCTTTCGCTTCACTTATTATGTAATCTCCAAAATCTTGCCACATGTTTTTATCCTCTAATAAATTATTGTTTAGGAAACTATTAAATACATTGCCTTTAATAATATTTGTGTATGACTGTAAGAAAGTTCCGTCCCGCCGATTTAAAAAGAGTTTATGAGATAGAAAGCATGTCGTTTGACCAGTCATACGGCATTCAGATTTTTCAGCAGCTGTATGAAATGGGCATAGGCTTTCTGGTGGCTGAGGAAGACGGCTATGTGGTGGGTTATGTCATGTTCTGGCTAAAATATGAAAATCAGGGCCATATCATTTCCCTTGCGGTCGATAAGAACTACAGAAGAAAGGGGTATGGAACAAACCTCCTGGCGAAGGCCATAGGAGTGCTATTTTTAATCACTGATACAATCTATCTTGAAGTTAGGGCATCCAACAGGGGCGCCTTGGAATTCTACAAGCGCTTCCATTTCATTGAGGACCGTGTGGTTCCGAACTATTATGAAAGCGGTGAGGATGCGGTTGTCCTCTATTTAAAGTCTGGTGGCAGTAAAGTTTCCAGAGAGTAACTGCCTGTAATTGGCGATTGCATCTGCAGGGATGTTTCCTGTTGCAAAAAGAATGGCTATTACGAGAATGTAGAATCCGAATATTGCAAGCTGGATGTAACCGTGCCTTTTCAGTGTCTTGTCTTTTCTGGTAATGAGATATATTGCAATGATGAGTCCCAGAAGGCCTCCGAGAATTGAGAAGAGATAACCTAAAAATACCATTAGGCGTGTGAATCCTGACCTTTGCGGTGTTACCGGCTGTTCGGCGGCTGTCCTTTTGATGACAATCGGACTTATGAATTCACTGTTTTCATTCTGGTTTTTAAAAAGAAGTGGTGTTCCACATTTGACGCAAAAGTCCGCTTCATCAGGATTGTTGAATCCGCACAGCGGACATGTGCTTGGATTGTGCTCTATTTTGGGAAACTCATATCCGCATTTTATGCAAAATCCGTAAATGTCATCGCTTGTTGTTCCGCATTGTGGGCATCTTCTCAAAACCATAATATCACTACATAATATTAATAGCATTAACTTTATAAAAGTTTTTTGATTAATTTTATTAGAGCCGCAGTATATATCATATTAGTAATGATTGAAAAAATAGAAATCACCCAGCGCTTCAATTTCAAGAGATTGAACCGGCATTACGAATGCTTCACCATTGACTTTCTCTCCAATACAGGATACTATAAGATATCCGAGCGGGGAAGCGGTGACAAGTTTCTCTCCGAAAGTCCTCTGTGTGACAGCTCATGGATTGACATTCTCGTTGACCTCAGAAGCAGGATGACCAGTGAGATTCGCACATTTGACTTTGAATCTGCAGACAGGTTTCTGCATGACTTTGATGAGCTGAAACTGTTTGACGGTTTTGAAAGCGAGGAGTTTCTTCTTTTCGAAAAGCTTGAGGTGATTTATTCCTGTGTGGTCATCATATATTCGACCGAAGGATATTTCGAGTATTCCTTTAAAAACAATTTTCCCGAAAAATGGGAGGAATTCGGCAGGATGTTGAGCGATCTTGTCGGATTTGACGTGCTTCATTTGAACTATCAAAGGCAGTTTGCAACTCCTCTCTATCATGACATCCGTAATGACGGCGTTTATCTGGGCGATGACAGGTTGGCAATCAGGACAATCGAGTTCGGCCACTACCGGACATACCCATATGACCTGCCCCATCCGAGGCTTATTGTCAACTTTGAGGACAAGTCCATTGAGGGATATGTCGAGAAGGAACTGATGCCTTCGGATGAGGAGCTTATTTTGAATCTGCTTGAAAAGTACCATGTCTACCGGTGGATTTTCACCCAGTATCACAGGAAATCATTAACCCGTGACCCGGATGATTTGGAGGGATACGACTGGTATCTTGAAATGGTGTTTGAAGGAGGAGTAATCTGGCATCTGTTCGGATACAACGAATATCCCGACACCTATGTTCACCTTGGCCGTGAAATCATTGAAATCAGCGGCATGGATTTGTGTGAAATTGATACCATTTGCGATGAGGATATTGAGTTATTTAATAAATTCGGTGACGAAATTTTATCATAAAAGCTATTTTTTTCATTACTTATTTATAGTATTAAAAAGATATTTATTACTATTATATTAATTTAATTTTTATAGGGATAACATGGCTGAAGTATCATCAAAAGAATTGTATGAATTTAAAAAAGTTTTAAAAGAATTAGCGCAAAAGAAAGGTAGAGGTACTGAGCTTGTTTCCGTTTATATTCCGCCTGACAAGCAACTGAGTGATGTTGGTAAACACATGAGGGATGAGCTTGGCCAGTCTGCGAACATTAAAAGTAAACAAACAAGGAAAAATGTACAGTCCGCTATCGAAGTAATCCTGCAGAGGATCCGTCTATACAAACAGCCTCCTGAACACGGTCTCGTGCTGTTTGTGGGAATGATTCCTAAAGGCGGTCCAGGTACAGAAAAGATGGAGACCTACGTTCTGGAACCTCCTGAACCTGTCCAGACATACTGGTACAAGTGCAACAACGAGTTCTTCCTTGAACCTCTCGAATACATGATTGAGGAAAGGGATACCTATGGTGTGGCTGTAATCGACAGAAGGGAAGCTACAATCGCATCAATGAAAGGTAAGAAAATTACAATTTTAACCCACATTACCAGTGGGGTACCTGGAAAGCATAAGGCTGGAGGACAATCCCAAAGAAGGTTTGACCGTGTAATCGAACAGGCTGCACACGAGTTCTTAAAACGTATCGGAGATCACATGAATGATGATTTCATACCTCTCAAGGATGACCTTAAAGGAATAATTTTAGGTGGTCCTGGTTTTACCAAAAACGATTTTGCAGAAGGAGATTACCTCAACTACGAGCTCAAGCAAAAGA
This sequence comes from uncultured Methanobrevibacter sp., assembly GCF_946404245.1. GTDB lineage: Archaea > Methanobacteriota > Methanobacteria > Methanobacteriales > Methanobacteriaceae > Methanocatella. The sequence goes on along the minus strand of NZ_CAMJCX010000045.1, from coordinate 2,554 downwards.
TATTGACTATTGAGGATACTTCATATACCGGTGACTTTGGTATCCGTGAGGTCATTGAAAAGTCAGCTGGTGTATTGAGTGATCTTGACGTAATCCATGAAAAGGAACTCATTCAAAAGTTCCTAACCGAGCTTAGGGATGACATGGGTCTTGCTTCCTACGGGGAAGATGAGGTGAGAAACAACCTTATCATCGGAGCTGTAGACACCTTGCTTTTATCCGAAGATCTGACTGCAATGCGCAAAAGGTTCGTATGTCCGAACTGCGGAACCGACAAGGAAATCACAGTCAAAACCCAGTCTGAAGCAGACAATCTTGAAGAAAGATGTCCTAATTGTAATGAGATTTTAAAAGAAGAGGGATCTGCTGATTTGGCCGATTACTTTGTAGAAAAAGCTGAAGAAATGAGCACAAATGTCGAGTTCATTTCCACAGAAACCGATGAAGGTATGCAGCTTTTCAGAGCTTTCGGTGGAATCGCTGCAATTTTAAGATATCACGTAGAATATTAAATTTGGATATTTATCCAAATTCTTTTTTTTATTTATAATAATGCTGTAATCCTTCCTCCTGGCGGATTTGATTTATCAATTGGAAAAACTGGTGTTTTGTTACTTCTGTTTCATCGTTTAGCTCAACATACAATGAATACATTGTCCTGTTTTTTGTCAAATAGCTTTCTTTCAAGGCATCATAGTGTCTTCTTTTTATTTTTCTTTCAGCCATTTTTTTCACCACTTTTTGTTATTTTGTATATCAAAATTTAAATTTCACTGTTTATTGTAGATTACTTTGTCAATTATGGTATATAAAGAGATATGCTTTTTTAATTTCTATATTATTTTGTTTAATTTTTTATTTGCTATAGGTATTTTTGTTCTATATTTTCTGGTGCGATGGCGTAAAATCTAAACGGCAATGATTTTGCCGACTCGGAATTTATTGGTTGGCAACCATTTTCCGACTTTGTACATTATTTGATTATTTTCATTATACATTTTAAATTATTCTTCAAAAAGAATTATTTAAATTAACATATTTTTTTAATTTTATTGTATTATGTTTAAGATAATTTTTAATTTTTTTGAATAATATTCTATAAATTTATTAAATATTGAAAAATATTTAAATATGAGAAAGTCCAAATAATAAATTATATTGTTAAATACATCTTTGAAAATTTAATGATATTGGAAAATAAATCTAAATTATATATTTGGAGGAATATTTTTGTCATACGTAGATGAAGTAATTGAAACCATAATTGAACAAAACCCTTCAGAACCGGAATTCCACCAAGCTGTACGCGAAGTATTGGAATCCTTAAGGGTTGTAATCGAAGAAAACGAAGAAGAATACAGAAAAAATGCACTTCTTGAAAGATTAACCAATCCGGAAAGACAATTCAAATTCCGTGTTCCTTGGGTAGACGACAACGGACAAGTACAAGTAAACACTGGATACAGAGTACAGTTCAACAGTGCAATCGGACCTTACAAAGGAGGATTACGTTTCCACCCTTCCGTAAACGTCGGTATTATTAAATTCTTAGGTTTCGAACAAATTTTCAAAAACTCCTTGACCGGACTTCCAATCGGTGGAGGAAAAGGTGGATCAGACTTTGATCCTAAAGGAAAATCCGACAGAGAAATCATGGCATTCTGTCAATCTTTCATGACCGAGTTATGCAAATACATTGGTGCTGATACTGATGTTCCTGCTGGAGATATTGGAGTAGGTGGTCGTGAAATCGGATTCTTATTCGGTCAATACAAAAGAATCAGAGGATTATACGAAGGAGTATTAACTGGTAAAGGATTATCATTCGGTGGATCTTTAGCAAGAACTGAAGCTACCGGATACGGATTATTATACTTCACAAACGCTATGTTAAAAGCAAACGACATTGATATCGCAGGAAAAACCATCCTCGTATCCGGTGCAGGTAACGTAGCTATTTACGCAATCGAAAAAGCTCAACAATTAGGCGGTAAACCTGTAACCTGTTCCGATTCAACAGGTTGGATTTACGACCCTGAAGGAATTGATGTTGAATTATTAAAAGAAGTTAAAGAAGTAAGAAGAGAAAGATTAACCGCTTACGCAGAAGCAAGACCATCCGCTGAATACCACGAAGGCAAAGGTGTATGGACTGTTAAAGCTGACATCGCTCTTCCATGTGCTACCCAAAACGAATTGCAATTAGAAGATGCAAAAGCATTAGTTGAAAACGGCATCATTGCTGTTGCTGAAGGAGCAAACATGCCAACCACAATTGAAGCAACAGAATACTTACAGGAAAACGGCGTATTGTTCGCACCTGGTAAAGCATCCAACGCTGGTGGAGTAGCTACTTCCGCTCTTGAAATGTCACAAAACTCAGAAAGATTATCCTGGTCCTTTGAAGAAGTTGACAGCAAACTTCAAAACATCATGGAAACAATCTTTGCAAACGTTTCTGCAGCTGCTGCTGAATACGACATGGACAAAAACTATGTTGCAGGAGCAAACATTGCAGGATTCAAGAAAGTTGTTGACGCTATGAACGCACAAG
>NZ_CAMJCX010000044.1 GCF_946404245.1 uncultured Methanobrevibacter sp. | reverse complement strand
AACGATGTTGAATTTTACAACGAAAACGTCTCATCATCAGTAAGGATTCCGATAACAATCCCTCAAAAGGCAATTCCGACAATAGTTCCAAACAGAATCACTGACCACGCAACATATCATATCAACATTCTCTTCAACAACACTATTGTCGACTCCAACCACACTCTGAAAGTGATGAGGACATCTCCGGACTATGTCATTCCTGGTTTTCCGTCAGAAATTCTAAAGGATGACCCTGAAGGATATGTCACACTCTACATGCCTGAGTCAGCAGACGGTGAGCTAAAGGTATACATTGACGGCGAGTTTGCATTCAACATGACTTCCCGCCATTTCAATTTCCTAAACGCATCACCGTTCAATTCACTTGAACTCGGCACTCACAATGTTACCATTAGCTATTCAGGAGACTCCTACTACAGGAAGTTCACAAGATCATTCAATTTCACAGTAGTTGACATGGAGATAACCATACCTGTAAACATGGTTCTTGACCACGATGACTGCGTTACTGCAAAAACCATTGAGAACCGTGACGGAACAGTAACAGTATATGTCGACGGCAAAAAAGTCCACTCAGAAAAACTCGACAAGTACGGTGAGTTTTTATACTCAATGTTTGATGATGTTACCTGCGGCGAGCATCTCATTAATGTCACATACACTGCAGGCAGCTTCACAAGGTCCAAAAGCATGATGGTGAACGTGACATATGATGTTGACATATGGGATTTCACATCATTCATATATGGTGAGGAAAACGAGATAATAATAACAGTTCCGACAGACTTCAACAAGAATTTAATCAAGATGAAAATAGACGGCAAAGAGATAAAGAACTTCAATATCGATGATTCAGGATGGATTGAGATTGATGTATCAGGCCTTGAAGGCGGAAACCACACATTTGACTTTGCATTCAGCGGCGGCGATGATAAGTACAACTATCCGTACGCAGAATCCGTAAATTTCACAGTGAAGTATTCAATCATGTATCCGAGAATTTTTGATGAGAGAAGCACAGTTTATCTTGCCCTTCCGGATTCAGCAAAAGGAAACCTTGAAGTCTACATCAACGGCAAGCTTTACAAATCCCAAAAACTTTCCAATGGCGCTGCATCTGTAAACATCAACACATTATCTCCCGGCAGATACAACATGTCTGCAAGATACACTGGTTCAGACTTTAATGTCAGTGACGTTGAGGATACATTGAGGGTATATCCGACAATAATAACTCCGGGTCAGATGTACTGCGGAGATGACAAGTCAATAGTCGTCAGGATGGTAAGCACAGCAAAAGGCAAGGTTATATTTGACGTAAACGGCAAGGTTTATACAGTCTCTGTTAAAAACGGAAAAGCTGCACTTTCCCTTAAGAACTTCAAGAAAGGATTGTATGATGACATCCAGGCAACATATGTAGGTGCTGACGGACAGAAAGTTACCGTATACAGCGGCGTTGACATTTTGGCTTCTAAAATCGCACTTAAAAACATGAAGGTCACAACCTCAGGCGTTAAGGTTAAGGTCGCCATTAACGGCAAGGTTGCAAAAAACACATATGTAGTATTCAAGATAGACAAGAAGACCAAAAAGGTAAAGACTGACAAGAATGGTTATGCAACAATCAGGCTGAACCCTGGAAAACACACAATAACTGCAACTTTCAAGACTGCAAAGGCAACTAAAACTTTCAAGGTTCCTTCACTTGCCCTAAGTTCAGTTAAAGTTAAAAAGTCAGCTAAAAAGGTTGTTTTGACTGCAAAACTTGCCAAAAAACTTAAAAACAAGGTCATAAAATTCAAGTTCAACGGCAAAACACTGAAGGTCAAGACAAACTCAAAAGGTATTGCAAAGGCAACCTTCAAGACCTCCACACTCAAGGTCGGAAAAAAGGTAAGCTATTCTGCAACCTACAAAAAAGAAACAGTTAAAAAATCAGTGACAGTTAAAAGATAGGGAAATTCAATTTTCCTATTTTTCTTATTTTTTAAAGCAATTATTCTAGTAGTAAAGTGCTGTTGTTAAACAAAATTAAATAAAAAAAGTTGTTAGAGAATATTCTCTAACGTTTAACTTTCAAAGTTCGTTTTATTGTATCCTTGAGGTAAGTGATCCTCATGGTGTATTTTTTGCCTGCCTTAAGCTTTCCGATATCGCTTTTTTTGACGTTAAATTTGGCAACGCCTTTGGAATTGGTTTTGGCGGTGTATTTTTTACCGTTAAGCTTAAGAGTCACTTTTTTGTTTTTAAGAACCTTTTTGCCTTTTAAGGTGACCTTATATACAAGCTTGGATGATTTTTTCACTGTAGTTGTCTTTTTGGCACTGATTACCTGTTTGACAGTGATCTTGTGGGTTGCAGTTGATGAGCCATATTTCAGAGTCGCCTTATGAGTTCCCGGAGTCAGTGTATCTGGAATCACAAATGCCGCAAGTCCAAGTGAACGGGTTTTGAGCTTAAAGGTAGTTTTATCGATTGTTACTGTTACCTGCTTTTTATCCAGTGGTTTTTTTAATGAATCGTCCATGAGGATAAACATATAAGCGGTTCCGTCATTGTAATACATTTTGACATTTTTTGCCTGGCTGAACCTTGAGGCGACAGTAATTGTCTTGGTTGAAATCTCACCTGTTTTAGGATTTGTTATCTTAATTGTCTGCTTTGAGGTAAGCTTCTTGAATGCAAGGGTAATGTATCCGTTTGAAGCGGTCTTTTTGGTGGTTGACTTGCCGTTAATTGTTATTTTAACGTTTGTGTTTGCCACCGCATTACCTTTGGCATCAACAATTTTGATTTTCATGTTGTAGCTGCTGCCTGATGCCCTTTTGGCGTTGGATGCAATAACGGTATTTTTAACAGCAACTGATGCGATAACTGTTGTGTTGTCATGTGTCACTGTGACCTTGTAGTATCCAGGTTTCAGACTGATCGGAAGCTTTGCAGTTCCGTTTTCATCAGCCACAACTTTGCTTTTAACTCCATTAAGTTCAAATTCAACCTCTTCGCCTGCACCAACTGTTGCAACGAATGGGGCATTGTCACCGTAATATTTTACAAGATTTTTGCTGATTCCCAAATCTTCAACTGTGTAGACCTTTAAAAGTGCAGCTGCGCTCTGGTCGTACATGTCCTGCCAGGTCTTGCCGTCAGAGCTCATGTAGGAAATTTTTTCCTGGTCTTTAATTCTGCTTGAACCCATATAAGGGACCTTATTTTTGAATATTACTTCGAATTTGTCTCCTTCATTTATCTGGACGTAGGTGTCAAGCTTGATTGTTTCGTATCCTCTGAAGCTGCTTACTCCTTTTCCTGTGTATACGGTAGCGCCGTTTACAAGCACTGAAAATTCATAGCTGCTTCCTGTCTGGTTGAAAAATGTTCCCACAGCTGCAATCAGTCCGTCCTTTTCTGCAACGTAAACGTTTTTATAGTAATTGTATTTTGCAATTCCGAGAAGTCCTGAAACCTCATTCTGATAAAGCATATCATATGTTTCATTGTTTCTGATTACGAATGCAATCGGTTTGTGGACTGTTGCAAGGGTTGTGTCGTAGTATGAAATGTAGAAGAATCCGTTTTCTCCCCAGTCGGTTCCCCAGCTGTTCTGAACAATGAATGCGCCGTCTCCTTCAGGACGCTTTGTCATGTTATATTTATGATAAGGCTTTGCAAAATTCTCTCTTGAGTAGTTGTCATCCCATCCGACTATGCATATGCTGTGGTTAGGATCTGCTTTGAGACCCATGCCGGTTATGTCATAGTAATACTGAGCATGGGAAGTCTTGTTATAATAGTATTCTCCTGTATTTGAATGATGTGTTGCCTCCACACCGCCGTATTTCAAAATGGCTTGCTTAATTGCATCATTGTCGGTTGAATTCTTTCTTACAGGAATCTCAACAACGTCTGTAATGTGGATGTCCTCATCGGTCATAATCAGAGGAGATACCTTTCCAAGTTCATCATAATCATCATATTCATCTGGTGATATTCCAAGCCAGCTTATGAGATATGTGGCCGGAATGAAACCTTCTGAGCCTTCAGTAACTTCAATCACTCCGTATTTTGCATACTGCAGAAGGGAATTCTGCATGTTGTTGACTGAAAAGTTAGCTTTGATGTTTGTAAATCTGAGCAATGCAGACTGAAGAGCTTCAACAGCTCCGAAAGCCCAGCATGCTCCCATTGAGCCCTGATTATAAACAGGGGCTGTAACATTGTAGTCTCTCAGGTCAAATTTGGACGGAAGACTGTCAAAGTGTTCTACTTTATCCTCCACAATATCGAATGCCATCTGGCCTCCTTCAACATTGGTTTCGATTTTTTTGTTTTCAAGTGATTTTGTATCATTATTGTAGTTGGTTCCGTTTTCTGTGATTTTTCTTAAAAATTCCACATAGATGCTTGAACCGTTTCCTGAAGGATTGTTGAAGTAGTCGTCGTTGAGTATCAATGTGACATCCCTTGCATAAATGGATGAACCTTCATTTGCGCTGTTTGATTCAAAGCGGGTTGAATTGGCGGTAAACCTTCCAAAATCAAAGAAATATGCTCCACCATTTGAAGATTCATTTTTGGCAATGTTGGATATGAATTTTGAATTCAAGATTGTCGCTTTGGTGTATGATGAGTATATAGCTCCGCCGTCATATTCGGCAGTGTTTGATATGAAATCACAGTTGTCAGCTGTAAATCTTCCTCCAAGATAAACCATTGCACCTCCAAACTCTGAAGAGCAGTTTTCGAATCTGGAATTGTTAATCAGCATTTCTCCAAGGCTGAACACATCGTCTGCAGCTGAATCTATATAGATGGCTCCACCGTTTTTCCTTGAAGTGGTATTTATGAAACTGCAGTTGTCGATTTCAATTTTTCCCTGAATGACTTTAACACCTATTGCTCCTGCCGTAAATCTTGCATGAAGATTGTTGAAGTTTGAGTTTGCAATTTTACCTTTTCCCTGTTTGATATACACTGCAGGGGCGTATCTTGAGTTGATGTTTTCAAAAGTGGTTCCTGTGATATTCATCTGTGCGCTGTTAATGGTAATAAGTCCCCAGTACAGTTCCCTGTCTGAGATGAAATGTCCGTTTTCCAGGTTTAAAACACTGCCTTTATCGACATATAATGATGCACCTTCCTTAGCATAGTTATTTTTGAAAGTATCGTTGATACTTGAGTATTTTGCATTGGATACAAAGACTGCACCGCCGCCAGACGCGTTATTGTCTTCAAAAATACAGTTGTTTGTGATCACGTTCGAATTTTTAATAAATAATGCTGAATCGTTGGTATTTTTAAAAATAAGATTGTTTATGGTGACATTTGAGTCTTCAATATCAAAAATTATGGCACTTTTGTTAGCGTCAATTGTCTTGCTGTTACCGTTAATCACCAAGGTCTGGTTTTTAATCTTTATTCCGTTTGTATAGTTTTTGTCTTTTGCTCCGTCGAACTTATAGTCGGTTGCGACGTTAAATTCGCCGGATTGCTTAATGTCCTTGTCCAAATCCGTAAATGTGCCGACGTCCTGTGTCGAATTTGCCAAAACTTCCTCGTTCTGGCTGACGTCATGGGCACTGACTGCCGAGATGGAAAAGATTAATAATATTAATAAAATAACTGATAGTTTTTTAAATTTCAATAATATCTCCACCATATTATTCAATAATTAATATTATTATTAAACTGGTATAAAAAAAATATGCTTTTATAAAGGAAATGGTGTTGTTTAAAGTTTTAAAATGTAAAAAAAAGTAAAAAGGAATAATGTGATTATTCCCTGTCTGATAATAATCCGCCGGCTACTCCAATGTCTTCTTTTGCATATGGCTGAACCAGAACGGTTATCGCTTCAATAGGAAGGTCATATGCTTCAGCAACTGTTTCGCTGACTTTTTTCACCATTTCTCGTTTCTTTTCTAATGTTATTGTGTCGTTTCCAGCAATTGTAATTACAGGCATGTTATCACCAATTAAAATTTATTATATAGATAATATAAATAAATTATTAATTGGATTTGATATTATGCTCGGTGAAAAGGAACTTGTAAAACTATTTCCGGATTTTGCAGATCTGGTGCAGCCTTCCGGAATCGATTTGGAACTTGACAGAATATACACTCAGGAGTCAGCTGGCTCACTTATTGACAATGAAAAGGAATTGCCTGAAATTAAGGAGATGGAAGGTGAAATATTCACATTAAAGCCTCATACCGCTTATCTTGCAAGCATCAAAAGGAAAATAAAGATTCCTAAAGGCTACACAATGCTTTATCTTCCAAGGTCAACACTTCTGAGGTCATTCATTTCAGTTCAGACTGCAGTGGGAGATCCTGGATTTTACGGAACACTGATGTTCATGATCTACAATCACGGGGAATATGAATACAAAATAAAATCCGGCGACAGGATAGCTCAGGCGGTTGTCTTTCCGGTTGAAGGCTCAGGAGAGTACAATGGCTCATACCAGGAGGTCGAAGAGTGAACGTAGCAGACAAGATCGTTCAAATCCTTGAAGAGGAAGGAATCGAGACAGTCTTTGGAATTCCTGGCGAGCAGATAATGCCTCTCTACAAGTCACTTTCAGCTTCAAACATTGAACATGTCCTGACCCGTCACGAGCAGGCAGCGGCACATGCTGCAGACGGATTTACACGCTCAAGCGGCAAGCTCGGAGTGTGCATTGCAACAGCATCACCTGGGGCACTTAACTTTACCATGGCGCTTGCAACAGCATACAAGGACAATGTCCCGATTCTTGTTCTGACAGGGGACAACGAGCTTCAATACAGAGGCTCTGACCATTTCCAGACACTTCCTCAGGTTGAGATATTCAAAAACATTACCCGTGCTTCATACAATCCATTGAACGGAACCGAGGCGATGTATGTCCTGAGAGCCGCAATATATGAGCTCAAGACAATGCCTAAAGGTCCGATTCACATTAACCTGTCAAAGGATGTGCTTTTGGAGGAGGATTTCAATGACTTTGAGCTGTGCTATCTCTGTGAAGATGACATGTCAAACATATCAAGGGCACAGGAGCTTATAGACTCATCAGAAAGGCCGCTTTTTATTTTAGGTGCTGGTGCAATATCCCAAAAGCAAAACATTGAAATGATTGCAGAAAAATATCAAATCCCGGTAACCACAACATTTCACGCAAAGGGAATAATATCTGAATATGACGATTTGAATCTTGGCCTTGTGGGAATACGCGCAACACCAAGGGCAAAATACGCATTTGAAAACGCCGACTGCATAATGGCTTTAGGAATCAAGGCAAGCGAGAGGACACTACCTGAAATTCCTCAAAATCTGATACATGTAAACCTGAACAAGGACGTTCTCATTGGCGACTATCCGATTCACGGAAAGGTTGAGGATTTCCTTTTGGAAATTGACTTTAAGAAGGTCAGCTGGCTTGATGAGATATTAAAAATCGACAATGCCATTGAAATAGAGGGCCTTGATGATGACCTTGCACCTCAGGCCGCAATTAAAAGAATTTTGGAAAAGTTTCCCGAAAACATCATAGCCTCAGATGCGGGCTCACACACAACATGGACAACACTTCTTAAAAAATCACAAAAGCCGGGACAGCTCTTGTTCTCAGGTGGACTTGCACCTATGGGCTACGGTCTTCCCGCCGCAATCGGTGCAGCAAAAGCAACCGGTGAAAAGGTCATTGTCATCAACGGTGACGGCGACTTTCAGATGAACCTTCAGGAACTTGCAACATTAAGGCAGAATGATCTTGATGTTATAGTCTTCATCCTGAACAATTCAGAGTACGGAATCATAAGGCAGTGGCAGGAGGACTTCTATGACATGGAGCCGTACCAGATTGCACTTCAAAATCCTGACTTCGTGAAACTGGCATCAAGCTATTCAATCGATGCGGTTCGTGTGGATAATTTAGAAGATCTGGAATATCTTTTAGAAAGTGACCTTAATGGACCTCTTGTTGTGGAGGTTGTTGTGAGAAGCGAGAACATTCCGCTTCCAAAAAAATAGAAAAATTGAACAGCATTTAAGCTATTCAATTGTGTTTAAAATAGTGGTTACAGGATTGTCAGATCCTTCCTTGGGGGTTTCGTTTGCAGGAATTGTGTATGTGACTATGCACTTTTCACTGCCCACGTCAAAGACATATGCCATGACTGTCAATTCGTCTGTTCCATAGTTTTGCTGTTCGACATCCTTCCCGTCGGCATTGTATTTTTGAGAGCCGAGGAATTCATAGCCTTTTGATTCAAGATTCTTTCTTGAATCATCAATGCTTTTTACCTCATCGCTCATCATGACTACAATTGCATGGGTGTTGCCTTCTTGAAGTATTGCTGTGTCATCTGTGGAATTCAAAAGTTTGTATCCGTCTGGAATTGTGAATGTGTGGTCTCCAACGGATGCCTCTGCGGCAACTGCAACTCCAATTCCTGAAACAACAATCAGTACCAGTATTGCTAGAAATATTTTGTTGAATTTCATTTCATAACCTCCGTTAAAAATAGTCTATATGTGGAGGCATATCTATTTTTCTAAATTTTGAACAAATTCTTTAACAACTTCATCAATTTCGATAATGTCATGTAGCAGTGCCAGGTAATATTCACCATTTTCTTCATAAATTATTCCGGCAGGCCTTATCTCGGCAGATGAAATTTTATCATTGATGCGGACTATTTTCTCACAGAATGCAAATGTCAGTCCATGGATTTCTCTGAAGTGGTACTTGGTGTAGGTTTTGATGTCAAACAAATCGTCGAGGAGGTCCTCTATAAACTTATCCATTTCTAACACCCCTTATCAGTTCACGCACTTCTTTTTTTGAAATCAGTTTTATGGCCGGAGGTATCATCTTTAGTAAGTTGATGTCAAGTTCATTTTTTCCTTCGCCGTCAAACACGCTGCCGCTGAAACTTGGCTCGGCACTGAGACGTGCATTTTCATGGGCATTGTTTATGATGACAAAGATTCCCCATATGTATCCTATGTACTGGGCAGTGTCGGCATATGAGTCGAGTCCAAAAACAAGATGGTTTTCCAGTTTTGTGATGCGGATGCAATTCATCGCTGATTTGATGAATTCCTTTATGTATTCAAAACAGGGTTTCGCCAGTTCAAATATTTTTTTCAAATCTCTGTCGCTTTCCTTTTCATCCTCATCTGAATCATCATCCTTTTTATCAGACGGGTAGCTGACAGAGTATAATTTAATCTTTTTTAAAATAAGTATCTTCAAACATCCTTCAAGTTCGCTGCCCTTCTTATCATATGTTAAACTGATCTTGACTCCTATGTAGAGCAGAAAAATGATAAATAAGATGATTATTAGTATAATCATCCATAGGATGTTTAACATGTGTTAGTTCCTATCTATTCTATTTCATCTTCTTTTGTAGTGAATTCAGGTTCTATGTATTCTGATTCGTCGTAGTACTGTTCACCTTGAGCTCCCATGTATCCTTTGACGAGATCAGTGATTATTAAACCTAAATCGGACAATGCCTTGTTGGTTTCAGTTCCTTTGCTTAAGTCAAGTACGCGAACGCCTTCAGCATCATTTCCTTTTTTAGGAATCATTACCATTGATATAGGTTCCACTCCGGCACCTGCACCTGCAGCATCGCTTCCCTCTTTTCCCATGAGGTTTTCGCCTGCACCGAATCCTACTCCCATTCTCATTACTGGAATAAGTATTTTGTCTTCGGTTTCGATTGGGGTACCAATAACATTGTCTACACTTATGAGTTTGCGTAATTCTTCAACAGTTGTTTTAATATTGTCTGCCATAGTTTTCACATCCTATTTTATTGTTATATATGTTTGGTGTTAATCGTTAAAATATTTTTATATATTTTAAAAATGTAATACTTTTTTGACTTATAAGACATAAGTTTCAAGTGTAACTTTTTTGTTATAAGTTAAAATTTTTAACAGACGAGGTGCGTTTCAAGTGTAACTTTTCACTTATAACTTATAAAGTTCGTATCGAGACATACGTTTCAAGTGTAACTTTTCACTTATAACTTAAAATTTCTAAGAGAAGATGTTCATTTCAAGTGTAACTTTTCACTTATAACTTATTAGGAGTACAATTTCAAGTGTAAAAAAATTCGTAAAAAAAAGAAAATGTTAACAGAATCATAAGTATGATTCTGTGATTGATGCGACACCTGCGCCTGCATCGTCAATTGCACCTAAACCTTTCAGGGTCATACCGATAGCTGCAAAGGTTTGGGTCAATTCTTTGTAGGAAATGTTTCCCATGTGACCGATTCTGAAAATGTTTCCTTTCAAGTGGTCTTGTCCACCAGCAAGTTCAACACCGTATTTGTCACGGGTGGTTCCTCTAAAGTCAGCGTCTGTGACTCCTTCAGGGATTTTGACTGCGGTTACGGTTGCAGATGAAACAGCTTCATCAGCGAAGAGTTCTAAGCCTAATGCTTTAACAGCTGCTACGCTAGCTTTAGCTGCTTTGTGGTGACGTGCAACCCTGTTGTCGATTCCTTCTTCCATAACCATTTTTAAAGCTTCGTTCATAGCGTAGGTTAAGCTTACTGATGGTGTGTATGGAGTTTCAGGGACCGGTTTGTCTCCGCTTTTTCTTGCTGCTTTCAAGTCGAGGTAGAAAGTATTGGTTTCGACTTTGTCAACAGCCGCCCATGCGTCGTCACTTAATGTGATAGCTGCCATGCCCGGTGGTGCAGCGATACATTTTTGGGATCCGGTAAGACATACGTCAATTCCGAACTTGTCGACGTTCACTTCATCTCCTGCAAGGGAGGATACGGTGTCCACGATGTATAATGCGTCGTAGTTTTTCATTACTTTACCGATTTCTTCAATAGGTGCAGCTACACCTGTGGAGGTTTCGTTGTGGATTACGCTTACAGCTTTGATGTCTTCATCAGCTTCCAATGCTTCTTCAATAGCTTCAGGAGTTACAGCGGTTCCCCATTCGACAGCTAATTCCTGGGTGTCGATTCCGTGGGTCTGAGCTATTTTCATGAAACGTTCTCCGAATTTTCCGCCGACAACGTTTAACATTTTTTCACCAGGAGCTACAGTGTTTGCAATACCTGCTTCCATTGCTGCAGTTCCAGATCCGGTTAATAAATAAGAATTATTTTGGGTTTGGAAAACTTTACTCATTAATTCAGTTGTTTCAGTTAAGATTTCACCATATTTAGCGCCCCTGTGGTTAACAACAGCTTTTGACATTGCATTGAGTACTCTAGGGTGTACTGTTGTTGGTCCAGGAAGCATTAATAGAATATCGTTCATTAAATTCCTCCAAGATTATAAAAACTTAGCTTAATTTCAAGCTATATATATCTTTTATTTTTATACTTATTAAATATTTTTGATTTATAAGTTTATTCAATTGTGGGAAAAATTCATAGTACATTTTAGTACAATGTTCATATTCGTGTTTTAAAATGTATATATTGTTTAAATATAATTAATTATAGATAATTTAGTATGCAATTTGACGGAGAGGAACTAAGCTTTAGGCGTGTTTTCAATTATGTTTTCGGACTGTACCTCATAACATTGGGCGTTGCTTTTTCAATAAAATCAGGATTGGGCTCCGCTCCAGTCAGTTCAATACCCTATGCGATGGATTTGATCTGGCTTATTAACATTGGAGTCGCCACATTCATATTTCACGCGTTTTTGGTTTTCATAGAATGGTTATTGCTCAGGGAAAACTTCAAAAGAAAACACTTCTTCCAGGTATTTGTCGGAGTGCTTTTCGGTGTTTTCACAAGCTTTTCAGTATCCCTGATGAATTTCGTTCCTCAGGCTGACAGTTTCCTGATTGCACTTCTGATGAGTGTCCTGTCAATATTCTTCATTGCATTGGGTCTATTTTTCTACGTTCCGACAAATCTCATTCCTCTTTCTGTTGAGGGGGTCACACAGGCAATTGCAATTGTAACCGACAGGCCGTTTCCAAGAATCAAGGTATATATCGACATCACAATAGTGCTGAGCGCGCTGGCATTGAGCTACGGATTTTTGGGACAGTTCGGAAGTGTGGGTCTTGGAACAGTACTTGGAGCGCTCTTCATCGGAACAACAGTCAAATTCATTCACAAGCTGAATCTTCATTTAACCGGAACTCACGTTGATTTGAAAAAAATGTAAAAAGTTTTTTATATCTTGTCATATTCTAATTAATATATGATTAAAAGGATTTGTTTATTTGTTGTGGGGCTGTTCATAATGTCACTGGGAGTGGCGTTTTCAATCGTATCAACACTAGGAACAACTCCAATAAGTTCAATTTCCTATTCATTGGCTTTAATAACTAACATAAACATAGGGATAACCACTTTCATATTCAATGCGGCCCTGATTTTGATTCAATTTCTGATTTTAAGGTCAAGATTTCACAAAAAAAGGCTGCTTCAGCTTATTAACTGCATACTTTTCGGATACTTCACAGACCTTGCGCTTTATCTGGTGTCATTCATTCCGTTTGACGGATCTGTTTTGATGTGCATTGTATTTTTGGCAGTCAGCATCTTTTTGACAGCTTTCGGAATATTCGTCTACATGCCTGCAAATATAGCGCCTCTTCCTGGTGAGGGATGCGTCGAGTCAGTTGCAATAGTGACAAACTGGAGATTTTCAACAATAAAAATAGGCTTTGACGCCACAATGGTGATAATTTCTCTTATAATGTGTGGGCTGTGGTATACAAACATTTTGGGTGCTGTCAATGTCGGGACAATCATCTCAGCGTTTATGGTGGGTTTCACTTTAAGGCAAATCAACAACATCTATGCTCATTTTACAGGCCATGAGGTCAATGTGGTAAACAAATGATG
>NZ_CAMJCX010000043.1 GCF_946404245.1 uncultured Methanobrevibacter sp. | reverse complement strand
ATGCCAACATTACCCCTAATAATTTAAACATTTTAACGTTTGCCATAATAACACTATTTTTAAATTTGACTTCATGATATTTATATCATTATATTCTAAATGATATTCATGGAACGAGCAGTTTGGATAATTCTTAATAAAAATTTCTCATTGACTATGGACAGTGAAATTAAAGACGGGAAAATAACCGATAAAAAGTTCTCACCCGGAAGCGACATCTGGACCAATGAGCTGCCACGACTGGGCTTCAGTGACGAACAGGTTCAAAAGGACTATGAAGAGTTCTTATCCGACATCATAAGCCTTTTTGCAGAAGCCGGCGCTGATGAAGTATTCATAGATGCAAAACTAGGTGAAGAATCAGAATACATTAATGCTAAAAATCCGTTACTAATAAGAAAAATAGAAGAATATAGTGTAGATGAGATTATAGGATAGCATTCGCCTTGTCCAATATTTCATCCATGTTACTAAATTCTAAAGGTTCCCCATCTTCAGATACCTTTTCTGTTGTGATTAGCACATTCGGGGACGCCCATAAAAAAGAATAAGAGAAATATATCACATTAACGATTAAAAGCGGCCAAAAAATTGACAGGGCTAAAATTAAACATATGGCCTGAATTAGTATATTCCCGTATCTCCTTTTTCTCATCAATATGTAATGGCCCTCTTGCTGGACAACCTTAAATTTTTTTTGAGACAGTTCCTCTGAAATTTTATTCATTTCTTTAGAACTATCCGCACCCAATATAAACAACTTCATTTTAATCAATGTAAACTACAAACTCATCCAGTTCTTTTCTTGGAGTGTCACGAGGTTCAGCATTAGGATATCCCAATGGAGTGAACAATACTGCTTCCTCATTTTCTTCTAAGTTTAAGAATCTGTGAGCTTCTTGTTTTTTGAATGCGCCAATGTAACATGTTCCAAGGCCAACATCCTGAGCGGCTAAAATCATGTGGTCCATTACAATTGTTGCATCTATATCTGCAATATTCTTTTTATCCCAAGGCCTTGTCCATGCTTGGTCTATTACTGCAACCACACACAATACATATGGAGCTTCAACAAACCATTTAGCTCCGTAAATTTTGGATAATGATTCCTTATGTTTTTTAGTATCAATCACATAAACTTTAAAAGGCTGTGCATTTACTCCGGTTGGAGCAATGGTTGCCGCTTTTAGAACATATTCCAATTTTTCCTTTTCAACTTCCTTGTCCAAGTATCCTCTTACGCTGTATCTTTCAGTAATTACATCAATAAATTCCATCGTATCTTCCACCTTCATATATTATATCATCAAGGTCACAAAAACGTCTAAATTCCTCTTCATCCATTTTTTCTTCGTGGATGTGTGCAATAATTCCAGGAATTCTTCCAATTATGAATACTCCCAATCCCAAATCAGGAGTGAATCCTAAATCAGATAAAATTGCTGCATTTGCACCATCAACATTGAGTCTGATATTCTTTTTTTGATAAATCAAATCTTCAAGAGCAAGAGCCAGTTTAATATGAGGTCCAATGAAACCTTCCTTAATAACCAATTCCATTAACTTGTCTGCCCTTGGGTCAACATTATGATACCTATGTCCAAAACCAGGTATTTTTTCATCGCTACCCATATACTCATTGTAGATATCGATGGCCAAACTTGCAATTTGCTTGTTGTCAATGTCTGAATCTTCTGTCCTGTAGATAGAATTAACTCTTGACTGATACAATTGCATGGTTTTTTCAATAGCTCCCGCATGCTTATGTCCAAATGACAGCAATGCCCCCGCAACAGCAGAGTTCAAAGGTGAACCTGATGAAGCAATCAATCTGGCTGTTTGAGTGCTTGGAGGTGTTACTCCATGGTCACAAAATGAAACCAGAACATGATTAAAGATTTTTCCTTCTTTAAGAGAAGGCAATCTTCCTTTCAAGATCAAATAAACCATATCACTATAACGGATTTTCTCAATCAAATCTCTTTGATTATATCCCCTAGTGACTAGCTTATCAGTTTCCACACGAGAAATATTTGTTTTTAAAGAATGAGGATTAACTCTAAAATTATTTTCTTGCATTTTCATGTACCTTAAATTTTTTTTAATATAAGTTTATAATTTTTATAACTTTAATGTTGCTACTCTTGGCTCAACAAAACATGATGGCCTTATTGCAACAATTCTCACACCACTTGCCCTTTGATTACCAATATTAACGTAAGCCCCCAGAACAGTGGTTTTTCCACCGAATCCTAACGGTCCAATACCCGTTTCATTTAATTTACATGCAACTTTCTTTTCCACATCGCTTTGATTGTCCAAATTACCATATGCTATTGACTTCAGAAGCAGTGAATTTGCTTCATAGTGTGTTCTTCCGATACCTATTGATGGAATTGAAGGGGTGCAACCCAACAAACTTAAAGATTCCTTTAACCAGTCCACAGCAGTGTCAATGACATTTTCAAAGGAACGCTTATGATAAACCCTATATGTTTTTGCCCTGATTTCAGGGCCCCCTCCTTCAAGAATGAAATGCAAATTCAAGGCATCAGGTGAGATATCCCATTTATATGTCGATTCATCGTTGACAGAATCAATTAAAATAGATGCCGGCTTCAGCATCCCCGGCTTTTCATATAAACCTTTGCTTTGTTCGATTCTTTCAATTTCATCACCTTTAACTGCCATTGGCCTTGCAGGGAGATTGTTCAAACCCAATTCAATGCCTTCATGAACCTGATTCAGTAATTCTCCTGAAAATTCCCTTTCACAACCCAGCTCAACGATAACATGAGGAATTCCAGTATCATCACACAGGGGAAATCTGGTCTTTTGTGCAACTTTATAATTTTCTAAAATTTGTGATAAAGCCCATCGGGCATTTTCATTTTCTTCAATGGCAATTGCATGAGACAATGCTTTCAGTTTATCGTCAGTTAAAGTGGTTGACGCCTTGATGATGGTTTTGGAAATATCTTCAACAATATCCATAAAATCACTCTGGAACTGATAAGTCTTCGCTTTTTGATGGGGATGCAATCGCTTCAGGACAATATTCGTCAATCATTCTCTTAACAAGCATGACCTGCTTTATACGGGCTATCGCTTCTTTTTCAGTGGTGTCCCAATTATGATTTGCTGCAACAGATCCTCCGGTTTTTAAATAGACAGGGGCGGCCACGTCAATAAATTTAGGAACCTCATAATGACGAATAAATCCTCCAGTGGATTTTGGGTTTTCAGTGTGCAGATCTATTGCCATATCAACAGCATTTCTGATGGCTGCAATCATTGGAATCTGCAAATCACGAACAGGATTTAATGAATCAAGTCCCTGTTCCTCCAATAATTTTGCAGATGCAGGATTTGAATGACCCGCATGAGCTGAGAGTTTAAAGTGAGTGTTTTTTGGAATTTCTCCCTCTTTTCTCATTCTGTTTAAAACCCAAAGCAAACCTTCATCATACAATAGGATTCCTCGAACTCCTAGCCTGCATGCCCTTTTTACATCTTCAATTGCGTAAACTAAATTATCATATCCTCTAAGCCTGTACCCAATTCTGCTTCCCTCTTTTGTATGGACTGTGGCGGAAGTATCATAGGTCGCCCTTGGACCAACGGATAAAAATAATTCACATCCGTAGTCAATAGCCAAATTCACCATTTCAGTTATTTCATCATCTGTCAGCAGCATTATGCCCTTTGTTTGAGTAACCCTATGAATAAAAATATTGTTTTTAAGAGATTCTTCCAAAAGAGCTTTCATAGTCTTTGGAGACTGAATTCCAGGAACTTCAAAACGGTACTGTCCGCCATCTCCAAATCTCTTGTCTGAAATGAAATCATCAAAAGTTTCCTCAATTCCGATTTTACTTAAAAATTCTTTTGTTTTATCCATAATACCTACTCATTCAATTTTTGAACAACATATTTCATAGAATATTCTTCAAGAGAATCTATTACAGTCAAGTTCCTTACATCATAAAGAGGATTATTTGATTTGAATTTATCAATTAGTTCACTTAGCTGATACGGATTTTCAAAGTCCCCTTTTGGAAGTAATGTGATATTTTGAAATACACCATTTCTAAATGCCTTATCTAATTTAATTATTACATTAGACGGCCTTTTATCCGGATATAAATCATTTAATTTCTCATCAGAAAGAATAATCATTTTACTGACCAAATCTTTTATACTATTAACAGTATCAACAGTTGAATAATTATCCAAAAGGCCATATTCAATTAATTGGTCTATATCATCAACTGTGACTTCTCCAACCACAAGTGATATTGCAACGGCATAAGGCAATGACTGCTTTAACTCTTCGACATTTTTTGGATTGAAATTATTGTGTTGTGCTGCAACATCATATGTTTTAACGGCAATGTTTTCAATATGATCATATTCATCGCCGATACTTGCTTTAAGCTTTAATGCAGTGTCAATTGATGAGTGAATGTGTCTGCAGAACGGATATTTTTTAAAGTAGATGTCCCTGACCCTCACTCGACCAATTTCCTTTAAAGCCTTTTCAAATGAGAACTCTTCGGGTTTATAATCAGTATTTGAATAAACCATGGTTTTCAAAAAACCTTCATTTCCTTCAAAAATGGTCCCACTACCAGTAAATCCATTTCTTGCTAGGAAAGCGGACAATATTCCATTGTACACCGCCTTACCCACATGAAGGGATTTGCCCATGGAACCTCCGTGGTCTGATTCCAAAAGTCCTGCGGATTGAGTTCCGCATAATCCTAAAGCATTTAAAATTTGTTCATCATCAAGTTTTAATAATTTTGAAGCTACCGCTCCAGCAACAAAAGCTCCAATTGTACCGGTTGTATGAAAACCATTATTCCTGTGTTCCGGATTAACAATCTTACCCAACAGTATTCCAACTTCATATCCGACAATGACTGCTTCTAAAAACTCTTTTCCGCTTAAATCGAAACTTTCAGATATCGTCAGAGCAGTTGGGAATATTACTGCACCTAAATGAATTTGAGCACCCCTATGACCATCATCTAACTCAAGCACATGGGCGGACACGCCATTTAGAAATCCAGCACTTAAAATATCAGTTTTTTTATTTTTTCCAATGATTGAAGCTTTTAAATTATAATTTAAGTTTCCTGAAAATATTTCTTCAACTGTATTGAAAGCTATATTTGAAGCCTCTTCGTTTGATCCACGATAAGTTACTCCAAAAAAATCTAAAAAAGCCGCTTTAACAGTAGTGATGGATTCCACAGTTGCTTTTTCATAACGGTAATTTGAAATAAATTTAGAAATATTTTTTAAAAACATAGCAATCTAACTATTATATATGTACTAATAATATTAAATAGTTAACTTATAATATTTGAAAAATAGATTTAAACGGCTGGAACGCCGGTTAACACAAGAACAATGTGTGCCACAATAGCAGCACCATAATAAGTAGCTGCAATTACCAATACTGTAATTACAATTGCTCTCCAACCTAAAGCCTTGAATTCATCCCAACTTTTACCCATACCAATACCAACATAAGCTAAAAATACAGTTACAATTGATAAAAGTTCTATCTGAGATACATAGTAAAGAACAAATTCTGATGTCGGCATGCCCGGAAATGCAAGCACGATACCTATTATACTGATATATAGAATAGATGAAACATTTAATGGAAGTTCCCTTTCCATCCATACCCCAACAAGAGTAATTATGGACAATATTGCCATTCCCACAAGAGAGTCAGTCATTGGATGCTTATAACCCAAATAATTACCAATCACAGTTATGATTGAGAAGATAACCAACAATAAAATCCAATTGAATATACCATGAACAGAAACATTTTCAGATCCATCAATTATATCTGGCATTATTCATCATCCCCCTTTTTATTAGTGATTGATTCTCTTCCGATTTTAGGTTCCAACCAATTATACATCTTTTCTGTTAATGGAATTGCGACAAATATTACAATATAAATTCCAACACAGAATGACAGTAAATTACTGAATCCTGCAAATGCCTCGATTTGAGTTTCCAAACCAGGGAATGCTGCAAGAGTTGGTCCGATAGCTGCCGCATTCATACTTGCACTACCAACACCACTTGCCATTGCAAATGCATAAGGGTGTAACGGCAAGAAAGATAATGAGAAAGTTACAAGGAAACTTATAAATATTGTACCGATTACGGTACCAATGATAAATATTGCAAATACTCCCCTTGACTCTGGGGAATTGAATCCATATTTATCAACAACAACAGCAACGTTAGGTTCCCTTCCAATGGAATTGGTCATGCCAATAGACTCTTTTTTAAATCCTAAAAGCAATGCAATAGGAAGTACCAAAATTGTTGCCAGGTGACCTAATTCCTGTAAAATTAAAGCCGGACCCATTTCAAAAATCAAACTTATTGATTGACCACTGGAAACCGCCAATTTTGCAATCAAAACGCCAATAAAAAGCATCATGGCACCTTCAGCAATACGAGCCTGTTTCCTTTGAATCCAGGTAATAGGCTTTGCAAGATAAAAAACCAAACCTAAAATAATGGTATAAATTAAAGGCATGATGGTTATGGCTACATCTTTTGTGAGAGGAATCTTAATAGTGCCTATTAATTCTGCAATGACAACTAATATAAGCACAGTAACATGTAATCTGTAATCCCTCCAAGGGTTCTTCTTTAAAATCCGTTTATCGGTTTTTTCACGATAAATATGCTCAACTGGACCGTCTTTATTCGGAATAAAAATCCACTCCACAATCAATATAGACTTATTTTTAGTATAATAATAGTTACCTAAAACATATTATATAAATTGATAGTATTCCAAATTAAAAAAAATCACAAAACATGAAAAAAATAGATGAAAAAAAATAATAAAAGTTCATAAAATAGGAAAAATTAAGCTGGAACACCAGTTAATGTTAAAATTATGTGTGCAACCACAGCAGATCCCAAGTATGTTGATGCAATTACCAAAATAGTGATAATAATTGCGCGCCAACCAAGCGCCTTGAACTCATCCCAGCTTTTACCCATACCAATACCAACATAGGCCAAGAATACGGTTACAATAGACAAAAGCTCAACCTGAGATACATAATGCAACAATGGAGCAGAGGTGGGCATAGTTGGAAATGCTAAAACGATTCCTATTACGCTGATGTAAATAATTGAAGATATGTTAAAGGGCAGTTCCCTTTCCATCCAAACGCCGACCAGAGTAATGATTGACAGAATTGCCATACCAATTAAAGAATCAGCCATAGGATGCTGATACCCAATATAATTACCAATAGCTGTAATGATTGAGAAAATGGCCAAGAGCAAAATCCAATTGAATATACCATGAACAGAAACATTTTCAGATCCGTCAATTATTTCAACCATCTACTCACCACCTTTTTTATCTGTAATTGAGTCCCTTCCGATTTTAGGTTCTAAAAATTCATATAATTTTTCAGTTAACGGCAATGCAATAAATATTACAATATAAATACCAATTGAAAATGAAAGCAAATTACTGAAACCGGCAAACGCCTCAATCTGGGTTTCTAAAGCAGGGAATGCAGCAAGTGTCGGACCTAAGGAAGCGGCATTCATACTTGCACTGCCGACACCACTAGCCATTGCAAATGCATAAGGGTGCAATGGTAAAACGGAAACACTGATACTTGTCAGGAAACTTATGAAAACTGTACCAATGATTGTTCCAACAATAAACAGTGCAAAAATCCCTCTGGATTCAGGGGAATTGAATCCGTACTTATCAACTACAACAGCAACTTCCGGTTCACGACCGATTGAATTGGTCATACCAATTGTCTCTCTTTTAAATCCTAAAAGCAATGCAACAGGAAGTGCTATAAGTATGGTTGCCAAGTGACCTAATTCCTGCAGCATCAATGCAGGCCCCATTTCAAAAATCAAATGAATGGATTGGCCACTGGAAATAGCCAATTTAGCTATTAAAACGCCAATAAAAAGCATCATGGCCCCTTCAGCAACTCGAGATTGCTTTCTTTGAATCCATGTGATAGGTTTTGCCAAGTAAAACACTAACCCCAATACCATAGTATATAAAAGAGGCATGATTGAAACTGTAACACCTTTTGCTAAATTTAATTCAATAGGACCAATTAATTCTGCTATAATTACTAAAAGCAGTACAGATAAATGTAATCCATAATCTTTCCA
The DNA here is from genome assembly GCF_946404245.1 of uncultured Methanobrevibacter sp. Lineage (GTDB taxonomy): Archaea > Methanobacteriota > Methanobacteria > Methanobacteriales > Methanobacteriaceae > Methanocatella. The sequence continues at coordinate 4,731 of NZ_CAMJCX010000043.1, read as the reverse complement.
TGGATTTTTCTTTAAAATACGTTTATCAGTTTTATTACGGTAAATATGTTGAATATTCGTCTTATCATCATCATTTGTCAAAAAAACCCGCTCCCACCCGACACAAAAATATGTGTCATTTAATTAATTTATCTTAAAAAACTAGTATTTAAATCAATATGATTTAGTTCTCAAAAGTTCTAATTTTATGAATAAAAATCATGAAAAAATAGATAAATAATTCACTAAAAGTGAATAATGAAATTTTAAAATAAATCATTTTAAATAATCTAATAATAAAATAAAAGAATAAAAACAAGTAATTTATATAAATTACATTCTACAAAGCGGTTTTGATAGGTGCCTCCTTGCAGAAACAGGTGTTTCGTAAAATTGATGATTTTTTAAATTTCTTTTAATTACAATAGGAACTTTTTCATTTGACTCGATTTTCCTACCACATTTTTTACATTTGAATCCCTTGTTCTTTCCCGCAGAGGTCATCCTTTTTCCACATTCACAAACCGGATTTTTATATTCAACATCATTTAATTTTAAAACTTGGAATTTTTCAATGTTGAATGTGTTCTGCTCACCAATTCCACCAAATACACGGATTACATCTCCCGGACGCAGATGAGAAACAGTCTGTCTGAAATCCTTGGTCGGTTCATATGCACCGCATTCAATCTCACCGGATTCATCCTGAATATAAAAGAACATATGCCCACCATCTATAACCTTAGGTTTATTTTTAACCTCACCAGTGACCTCATAACAGCCAAACTGTTTCATTGACGCAATGTCCTGTGTTTTTTGAATATGCATGTCAGTGTGCTGGTTTGTTTTATAGATACAATAATCCACAATAGGTTCAGACACTTTAACAATATCCTTCGCAGTTATCAGCGCTTCAACATTATTTGATCTTATGCCATATAAAACCGGACACGGTGTTTTAGGTTCTATTGCAATATAATTTTCCCCATAATCAATGTTTTCAAAGGTATCCGGAAAAGTTTGACGATCCATCTCATAAACTGAATCATAGTCAATTTGCCTTTTGGTTCCGTAATTTTCAGGAGCCCTGTACGTAAGCAGTTCAAAAGTGTAATCCTCCAATGGAAGGCTGATGGCGGCTATTGATCCTATGATTCCCCTTCCCTTTTTGAATTTGTGAATCTCGCATCCTACTGATTTAGCGAATTTCTCCGCTTCCTCAATTGTTATGAACTCATAAATCGCCCTGAATGCATAATCAACCATGTCCTCTGTTATTTCCCCTTCATAAAAAATAACGCCAGGATTGGTGTTGTCACAATCAAACATCGAAAGCTTTTCCACTTCCTCCAAGACAATCTGTTTTGCCAAATCAGCATTATCATCATTTTTAATCTTAAAACTAACTCCACCATTGCCTCTAGTTTTAAATCTTGCAAATGGATTTAATCTGATTAGTCTAGGATAATCCAGCAGTTCGATGCCATTATCTTCAAGTTTATTGATTATCTGGCTTGCAAGAAATGTAGTGCACATCCCATCCGGAGAATCCGTGTCGTCTATTCCAATATGTAAAATGTTAATTATAATCACCCTCAAATATACAAATATATTAGAGTTAAACAATATATAATTTTTAAGAGGTATCTTTATGTTAACTAGAGGAAACTTGCTACAGCAAATAGAAAATCTACTTAAATCACAGGGATATAAAACCTCAGATATTTATGACCAGGGTTCATTTGATTTAGTAGCCAGAAAAAATCTGTTAATTTTACTTCTAAAAACATTTTTAAATATTGACAGCATTAATGAGCATAATGCCCATGAAATGAAACAGCTGGCAAATATCTTTTTGGCTTCACCAATCATCATCGGGGAAAAATCCAGAAACGGACTTCTTGAAGAGGGAGTAATCTATGAAAGATATGATATCCCCACCATCGGCATTGATACATTTAAAAATATGATATTATATAACGAATATCCTGAAATTTTAGCGGATCGTGGAGGATATTTCGTTAAAATTGATGGAAATGTAATAAAACAATACAGAGAAGAATATTCAATGTCCCTGAAAGATTTAGCCAATCTCGCCCACGTTTCACGTGCTACAATGTATAAATATGAAAACGGCATTGTTCGTGCAAATACCGAAACTGCAATGATTCTAGAAGAAATCCTCAATACAAAAGTGACATTAGATATTGACCTTTTAAAACAACCTCAAAAGGACGATGTTGAGTATAGTGATGACGTTAATGACCTATCCAAACTGGGATATGGAGTTTTATCAACCAATAAAAGTCCATTCGATGCAGTGGCTAAGATGAAAAGTTCAGATAAGCATTCACCGTTAATGGCGAATGTTGAGAAAAATAGGACTGAGAAAACTCTAAAAAGAATGGCAGTTCCTCTAAAGGATTTATCAATGGTCACCACATCCGAACCAGTATTCATAATCAATAACGAAAAAATAAAAGAGTCTATTGGAACAATACCTGTTATTAAATCATGGGAACTGAAAGAGTTCGAAAATTCAAAAGAATTGCTTAAAATGATAAAAGAGAGAAAAGAAAATTAGAGTGGTAATATGGAAAACTTACAAATTACAGGCATGGAAAATCATCCAATAAAATGGGTTTGCAACTACAAAGGACAAAGAGCTATTGGAATCTGTGGAAAAACACAAAAAATAGCAATGTTCGCATCTGATGAGAGAGTGTCCAGAATCCTTGACGATATTGTCATCGGAACCGATGAGGCACAGGAAGGATACGGCTGTGAAGAAAAAGACAGATGCTGCAATTTTGAATGCGAACTCTGTGAAATCTCACCAAGACAATACCTGCAAATTACAGGTAAAAAACCATCAAATAAAAATATAAAAGATTTAATTAATGGATTAGCAGACTTGAACAAAACATTGAAAGAAGACGGTTTTGTTCCATTTGAAGAATACGAAATTGTGAAACTTTAGAACTCCTTTAAGAGGGAAAAGTCTTCACTTGCCTCTTCAACTTTTGCAACACCCACTGTAATTAAATCAACATAATCAGTATTTTTTAAAAATGTAAATGCCTCTTTAGGCTGCAGCACACCGGCTGCTAAAACCCTAGTAGCTATAACTTTTTTATTTAATTTTAAAACCCTATCGACAAATTCCTGCCTTTGTGATGCATTGAATGCATTAATGTCCATCATATATGAAATTGAATTAAGGGGAATCATATAAAAATCAAATAAATCCATGTCCAAATTATCTGAAATCAAGTCTGTTGTTCTTGAAGGAAATGCAGTTACCAGCCCTGAAAGAGCACCGGTATTGTTAATTTCAGACAATATTTTTGAAGTCAACCTCCAATCATATCCGTCAACAATAAACTCGTCAACAAGCATTAACGGACAGTCATAACTGCTGAACAGCTCAATATCCTCATCCCAATCAACTTCCTTCGCAACCTCATAATTCGGATTCAAATAATCCACATCGGATTTGCCTATGGTTGCGATGACTTTCATCTTACAACCCTGTTCTACTGCAATATCATATGCTTCGAGCAGATTTGAATCATTCACCAGGTTTATGGCTCGAACACCCTGATTATAAGCTTCAACAATTACATCTGCAGTAGCTTGAGGCTTATTATATAAATCATCAAGATACAGTCTTGATCGATGCCCATAATAAAGTTCAGCCATGAATGGACCGTAGCCTAAAATTGTCTGAGGAATGGATTTTCCTTTAAATTCTAATTCATCTAAAAACATAGTATCATTATTCTTTTTCAACTACAACCGCAGTTCCGTAAACAAGAATCTCCTGCATCACATCAGAGATTTCATTTGAGTCAAATCTGATTGCAACAATACCGTTTGCACCTAATTCCTTTGCGTGTTCAATGGCTCTGCGCAATGCTTCATCTCTGGACTCTTCCATCATTGTAACATATTGAGTGATTTCACCACCAAACAATGATTTAATGCCCGCACCAATTTGACCGCCGGCACCCCTGCTTCTAACAGTCAATCCGTAAATGAATCCTTTTGTTTCCACTATTTTAAATCCTGGAATATCATTTGCTGTTGAAATTGCAAATTCTTCTACTGATACCATAATAATATCTCCTTTATTTTTTTGAAATGTGAAAACCACATTGTTAATAATAATAATTATTGCAGTCCTTATTTAAAAATTATTAGCATATCCATTAGATTTGTTTAAATTTTAAATATAATAAAGAATATAAATTTAAGTAATATTTATTATTAAATATTCTTTTTAAAATTAATTATATGGTGAAAATATGAAAGTACTCGTTGCAGATGCAATAAATGAAAAGGGTATTGAAAACTTAAAAGAAGTTGCTGAAGTTGTTGTAGACACCAGCATTACTCCTGAAGAGTTAGCAAATACCATCCATGAATATGACGGAATAATCGTAAGAAGTCGGACAAAATTAACTGCAGATTTAATCGAAAAAGCAGAAAATATGAAAATTATAGCAAGAGCTGGTGTTGGAGTAGACAACATTGACTTGGATGCTGCAACTGAAAAAGGTATTATGGTTGTAAACTCACCTGAATCCACTTCAGTAACTGTAGCGGAACACACAATGGGTTTAATCTTAAGCATGGCTCGTAAAATTTCCATTGCAGACAAATCAGTTAAAGAAGGCAAATGGGAAAAGAAAAAATTCATGGGTGTTGAACTCAGAAACAAAACTCTCGGTGTAATCGGTATGGGAAGAA
>NZ_CAMJCX010000042.1 GCF_946404245.1 uncultured Methanobrevibacter sp. | reverse complement strand
TTGATTTTCAATGCCTTTTCGACAAGAATATCAATTTCCTCTTCTGTGGCAATGCCCAATGCATTTATAATGGAACGATTCAGCATAGGATCGTGATATTCATCGTCCTTATAATCCATTTGAACTATTGGAGGTTCCAGTTTGGTACCGTCCGCAATCGGATATTTGCGAACCAAACTGCCAGTAGCGATATTTCTGACTATAACTTCAATCGGAATCATGTCAAGTTTTTTCGCAAGCATCACGTTAGGTTCAGGAAGGTCAATGAATTGGGTTTCAACACCATTTTCCTCTAAAACCTTAAAGATTTTAGTAGAAATGATAGCGTTGTATGCTCCCTTCTTGTTCATTACCTCTTTTCTTGCGCCATCACCAGCAGTCATGTCATCTCTAAACTCGATTATGACCTGATCTTCGTTATCTGTAGTGTATACGCTTTTTACTTTTCCACCGTTAATTAACTCTTTTTTGTCCATGATATCAACAAAACAATTTTTAAATTATTATGATATAATTTTTGGTGGAAATATTATATAATACTATTTAATGGATTTAAATAATAATCATGAAAAAAATTTAAAAAAATAGAAAAAATAATAGTGATTACAAATCGTTAATGTAGGTAACTTGTCCTTTCTCACGGCCAAACTTCATTCCATTAAGGAGTCCGTTGGGCAGTTCGGACAGGATTACCACAGGAAACTCATCTGAAGGGTTTAAAAACATCTGATGAGTGACATCCTGACGTGTTGTAATAACTATCTTATATTTGTTGTCTTCCCGGGACATTTCACCGTCCAAGAAGACTTCATTGAATGTTTGTTCATACAAATACTCTGGAAACTCTTCCTTGATTTCGAAATGACTTAAAAGATCTTTCAATATCACTTCAATCATTCCATGCTTGGAAGGTCCTTCTGGTCGGAACTGTATGAGGAACCTATCAGGTCACCGGATTCTGTGTCATACTGTCTGAATCCACCGTCCTTGTAGGTCACTTCACGATAGTATCCTTCGCCGTTTTGAGCATTGAATTTTACTTCTTCACTTACAATGTCACTATCTGCTGATTGTGAGCCTGAAGAAGAATCTGAACTTTCAGAAGATGCGACATTACTTACTTTATCTTTTATCTTTTCTATATCATTAGAATCTATGTTTTCCATATTAACACCTAATTCATTCATGAAAGAATATGCTACAGCACCGCCTACGACCAGCAATGCTACGATAATCCCCAAAAGGATTAAAATAAAGCTTTTCATATTCTCACCTCTTTAAAGCTTTCATTAACTTTATGAGCATAGGCATTAAAATAGTTTTCTATTAATTTATATATGACGAAAAATAATATTTAATCATGGATATGAAAAATACCACAATACTTCTCATATTTTTACTGTGCATTCTGGGTTTAATGATAGGAGTCTACCAGACAGAAGGCAGTGATGATGCTGTAAACCTTGATAATTATGAAGAAGTGGTTCTTGAGGATTCAAACGGAACAATCATCATCAATCTGGAGCCAATAGAAAAAAATGAATCCTTTTTAAACAGATTATTTACTTAACTTCTTTTTAACAACAGAAAATTGAACTTTTTTTATAAGTTAATTCCCAAACTATTTAAAAATGTTAAACTCTTCAAAATTGTTTTTACTTCGTAAAATTTACCTCAAAAATTCTTAAATATTTAAATAGAATAATTTACATATACATATTTGCAAATAAACACCACATGGAGGATTAGTTAATGATTCAAAAATTTCAAAAATCCGAACAAATATTTATACCATCAAATGATATTCAAAATACTGGCGAAAACCTAAAAGAGTTCATAACAAAAAACTTTGAACTTCCCGACGATAATTTAGAGCAAATAACCTCTTTTATTGAAAAGGATTGTAATCTTGAAAAAATAATCTATGAAATGCCTCAATTGATTAAAAGAGAACTAAATTATCAAAAAATTCAAATCAAATTTTTTGATGAATTTCAAGAGGATGAGTTAATATTAGAAATCACTGTTTTTTCAAGATTAAACATCAATAATGTGATAAAAACAGAAGATAAATTTATTCATATATTATACGAAAAGTATCCTGAAAAATCTGCAGATAAAGTTCTAATATTTATTGAGGGATAATATGAAAAATCAAAATGAATTTGAATGGTTAGAATTTACTGATTTAGGTATGGAATACCTTAATGAAACTAATCGTGCAAAACAAAGAACAGGAATTAGCAGATTTTACTATGGTGCATTCTGTTCATCAAGAGATTTTTTAAACGAAAATAAAACTTATTTGGATGAAAAATCTGAAAAAATAATGACTTCCAAAAATGTTGATGTCCATCGTGAAACTTCTAAAATATTTAAAAATCATCCGAAATTTAAAAAAGAAAATAAAGGAAAGATCATCTCCAAAAATTTAAATAAATTGAGAAAAATGAGAAATCAAGCCGATTATGATAAAACTACTGAAAAACCATTATCAAAAATGATTAATGAATCAAAAAGGATTTCTGATATTATTTTAGATTCATTAAAAAATCTAAATTGAATTCAATTAAAAAAAAAAAAAAAGAAATGTTATAGCTTAAACTATAACACTAAACCCTTTCTTCTGCGTTTTCCCATTCAGGATTTTTAGCCGGAAGGAGAGTGAATACTAAAGTTGCAATCAGCAATATTGCGGCTGAGATAGCTGTAAATACCAATTGGTCAAATGTTCCTGCATTGATAACATCAATCAGTCCTCCAATCCAGATAATGGCAATGAAGATTGGCAGGATATACTTGACTACAACAAGCCACCAGCTTCCAAGCTTGATTGTTTTTGACCTTGAATTCAAAAAGTCAATGAGCCTTTCAGCCTTGAATATCCATGCAAATATAATACATTCAAGAATTACACCTAAAAGAAGTGCAATCTGGTTGATGAAGGTATCCACATAGCCTAAGAGGTCTCCGCCGAAGGAAGTTGCATATACCATTGATATTAAAGCGCCCACAACGATTAGAATTGTCATTGTCCTTGACCTTGAAAGTCCGAACTTGTTCTGAATTGAAAAGGACAACGGTTCGATTGTGGACAGGATACTTGTTAAACCTGCAAGATAAACTGTTAAAAAGAACAGAGGCCCTAAGACATATGCCCATTGGCCAAGCACATTGAATACTGTAGGATATACGATGAATACAAGACCTGTTCCCTGGGTTACAAGGTCAGCCACAGCAGTTCCGGACTGCAGGGACATGTAACCTAAGATTGAAAATACACCTAAAGCGGCGAAGTTTTCAAAAAGTGAATTTGCAAGAACGATTGAGATGGTGTTTGTAACCAAATCCGCATCGTTTTTTGTGTAGCTTGCATAGGTAAAAGCAATTGACATTCCCAAACTCAGGGAGAATACAATCTGACCGAATGCAGCCATCCATATTTCAAAGTGAGTCAGAAGTGACCAGTCAGGGTCAAACAATTCCGCAAGACCTATTGAAGCACCAGGTAAAGTTAAAGAGAATCCGACGATGATTATCATGATGATAAAGAGAGCCGGAACCAATATTTTAGATACCTTTCCAAGACCCGCTTCAAGATCCCTGTGTGAGATAAACCAAACGATTACCCAACCGATGAGCATTGCAACGGCAATAACCGGAATGAAATTGGTTAAACCTGTAAATGATGAAGAAGCCTGCAGGAGATTTGCAGTAAAGTAGGTGTTAGGATCTGCTCCCCAACCCTTAAAGAAGCTCAAAACCATATATATTCCATCCCAGCCCAGAATAGCTGAGTAATAAATCATAATCATAAATACTGCAACTGGCAACAGCCAGCCGAGATACTGCCATTTGGAGTTAATCTTTGTAATTGCCTTTGCAAATGAAGACTTGAAATTGTATCCGACGCCGTACTCCAAAATCAGGAAAGGAATTCCCATCAGTAAAATAGCTACGATATAAGGAATGTAAAATGCTCCCCCACCGTTAGAGTACAGTACATACGGATATCTCCAAATGTTTCCAAGACCAACGGCAGAACCTATCATTGCAAGGATGAATGACATGTTGCTGCCCCATTCGTTTTTGTCCGCCATAATTTCAATTTTCCTATAATGTTATGTCACATATTTTTGTAATTTATTCATTAAAAAGGTTTATATTGGCGAGAAAATTGGAAATGTTTAGAAAAAATAATTAAAAATGAATAAAAAAAGGATTAAAATAATATGATTAATAAAATCATTCATTTTCAAGGGAGTTTTCGAGCTCTTCTGCAGAATTTCCAAGGGAAATCTTTTCAAGAACTGAAGACCCGTAATGCGGCAGTATCACAAGACCTATGATTGAAGCCATCCAGAATGAAATGAGCCTTTCGACCATAGTGACAGGACCTGCAAGACCTGCCGGACAGCCTGCCCTTGAGTAAAGGCCAATCATCAAACCGTCCACCGCACCAAGACCTCCCGGCAGTAATGGAATCATACCTACGAGAGAAGCGAGGATGAACACCTCTCCGATGACAATAACGTTTAATGTTGCTCCGAATGCAAGGAAAACAACGTAAACCCTTAATATTTCGAAAACCCAAATCAGAAATGACAACGGAATCGTATAGTACATGAGCTTCCTTTCTGAAATCAGCACGTTCATGGTATTTTGAAATCCTGAAATGTTTTCATGAAGGACATTTCTCAAATCATCGCCACCCTTTTTGGAGAATCTGTGAACCAGTCTGAAAATAAAGTTTTCAATCCTGATTCCAAAATGCTCATTGATGCACATGTAAATAAGAGCTGCCAAAATCAGAATAATTCCAATGACTGATACGACCAGCAGCACTTGAAGCCATAACGGAAAGTTAAAGTAAAGCACTGCTGCAATGATTGTGATGATTGCAAGGACAATGAACGGGAAAGTGTCCAATACCCTGTCGGCAACAACGGTTGCAAAGGTATCCTTCATATCATAGCCGTGTTCCTTGGCCAGAATATATGCTCTTACAGGCTCACCGCCGCCACGCCCTGACGGAGTGATGTTGTTGACTGCAAGACCAACCATGACTATCGGGAAAAGTTTTTTAAAGCTTACATCGATATCTGCAATGCGGTTGACAATCTGCCAGCGGTATGTGTATAAAAAGTAGGTTCCGAATTGTATCAGAACAGCCAAAGCTATTAAAAAGAGATTTGCATTTTCTAAAGCATCAACTACCTTGTCAATACCTATCAAATAAAGCATCACTGCAAGAATTGCAACACTTAAAATTATGAAGAATGCAGATTTCTTATCCATATTTAAAGTTTTAATTTATTTTTATATAATTATTGTTATTTAGTATGGGCCGAAATCTATTTCATTTAGAACATGGGCGACACGATCCTCTTCCGGAGGAAGCTGCATATAATCCCCATAAATAGGTGTTAATGTATTGTAATCATCATTAGGAATATTAACTACAATATCCTCAAATTGAGCCTTTTTAGGAGGCTTATAATCCTCTTTATTAAATGTAACCTTTTCCATTAAAGTCAAATCGGTAACATATTGTCCACTGCTTTTTTCATATTTAGTAAAGAGTTTGTATAGCTTTTTTTGAAAATACTTAGGGGACAAATGCAATATGTTAAATAAGCTATGAATTAGATTTAAAATTAAATTCACGATTTTTGAGTAATTGTCAAATCTTAAAACGGAAATTGAATACATCCTTGCAAGATAATAGCACTTTTGAATGTGTAGTTTTCTTCTGAGATTATTGTCGGGAAGGTTGTCGAGAATGAATAAGTCAATATGAATTCCCAATTTAAATGACACCTGCTTGTCCCAGTATTCAGCCCAATAAGTGCCGTTCAGAGACATTCGGCCAAACTGGAAGAAATATTCATCATCATACCTTGAATCAAAAATAGTGTATTTATCTGAAGGATTTTCCTCCATTACTTTCAGGAATTTTTCATAATCCTTCCTGAATAATATCACATCTATGTCATCATCCCAGGGAATGAAACCCTGATGGCGGATAGCCCCAATCTGTGTTCCATAAATCAAATAATATTCTATATCATTATTGTCACAGATTTCAATGAAATCCTTTAAAATCATATATTCTATTTCTTTAATATGATTAAGAGTCTCTTCATCCTGATTTGACATAAAATCCCCAAAAACTAATATTTTTTAATAATGTTGAAATTATTATTTTCGAAATCCTGCATTACACGACATATTGACTTTGAAACTTCAGAGTCAATGTAGGTATTGTTCTTTCCAAGTTCAATGGATTTTGCAAAGGCAACCAGTTCATATCTTATTCCTTCACCATCCAATTGATAGAAATACTTTCTGTTGTCTTCCTGATTTTCATATCTTAGCTCAAAGTAATCAGTTTTCCACCATGGTGCAGGAACATATGCATAACCTTCAGAACCTGAAATTATAAGTTCCCCTTCTGATTTTACCTGGTTTGCAACTTTTATTGATGCAACAGCATTGTCATATTGGAAATCAATTTTGGTAAACAAGTCAAAATTAGCCTTATCATCCAAAAGCAATGAATTGATTGTCATGTCGTTATAGTCAACGCCTAAAATCTGAAATATAGGCAGGAGTGCAGTTGGAGCCCATGAAGTAATACTGTTCCATGAATTGTCATCAAACTCCCTTAAACTGGTACATGTTGCGTCCACGGAATAGATATCTCCAATATTTCCTCCCTTAAGCAAAAGCAATAATCTGTTATATGCGGTTGAATAGGCTGTCTTAATGGAATCCATTAAAATCAAATCTTTCTCATTGGCCAATTGTTCAAGTTCCACATATTGGGATTCATCCAATGCTATCGGAGACTCGCACAGCACATGTTTTCCTTCAGTTAATGCTTTTTTAATGTGCTCATAGTGTTTTGAAGGATGGGAAATGATAAATACTGCATCAACCATATCCAACAAATCTTCATAACTGTTGGTTAAGAATAGGGAATCATTTTCATAAACCTCTTTTTCAGAGTCATTGCTTACAAAAATCGCATTGACATTGATTCCATTGACATACTGGGATTCGTCATAGAATTTTTTCAATACGTTACCTTCACCTATCAAACCCAGATTAATGCTTCTGTTTTTGGATCTGATATCTGAACTTGAAACTCCTTCTGTTCTTTCCAAATATACTACATCACAGTAATCATTAAGATAATCAAAGTGACCTACCCAGTCGGAACCTACGGTGAAAATATCCACGTCATACCTTTTGATGTCATCTATTTTTTGGCCTTCATATTCCTCGATGATAATCTCATCTGCCAGTCCTGTTGCTCTAACTGATTCTATTCTTTCCATCAATGACTGTTTAACGTTGATTTTACCCCTTTGCTTGTCAAAATCATCGGCAGTTACACCTACAATGAGATAATCTCCCAATTCTTTTGCTCTTTCAAGAAGCCTTTGATGGCCGTAATGGAATAAATCATAAGTTCCATAGGTTATTACTTTAATCATTTTAGGATTCCTCTTTTTTCTAAATCATGCAATGCGTCAATAAGCTTGTCGTTATCTTCAATTGTTAAGTCCCCGATGTGGCCCACTCTAAACATTTTATCTGCAACTTGCCCGCCACTCGGATTTACCCAGATGGAATATTCTTTTTTTAAGGTGTCTACGATTTCAGATGCAGATGAGTTGGTGTAAACACTGGTAACTGCATTTCCCAGATTTTTGCATTTTATCTCAAAAGGCAAATCACTGATTCTTGAGCGGAAGTCCTCTGCTAAATTGGAGATTCTTTTGATTTCAGCTTCAACTCCGCCTTGAGCCTTGATTTCTTTCAATCTTGCATTAATCTGAAGCAGAATAGTTACCGCAGGAGTGAAAGGAGTTTGGCCTCTCTCACCGTTTTTAAGTGCATCCTTAAGGTCGAAATACATTGATTTGGATTGGTTGTTTTCTACTCTTTCCAACGCCTTTTCATCCAATACAATTATTGAAACTCCCGGAGGGCATGCCAGAGCTTTTTGTGAACCGGTTATCAGTGTATTGATATTCTGTTCTTTCATGTTAATCGGATCTGCAAGAAAAGAGCTTATTGCATCCACGACTAAAAATATATCATTCTCATTGCAAAAATCACTGATTAAATCCAAATCATAGTGAACTCCGGAACTGGTTTCACAGATATTAACTAAAAAGCCTGTAAATCCCTTATCGGAGTATTGGTTTAAAATGTCCTGTGTCAGGTCCTGGCCGAAATCAAGTTTGATGTCTTCAAATGGAATGTTGTGCAAATCACACAAATCAACAAAACGCTGACCGAATCCTCCACCATTAACTACCAAAACCTTGTCTTCGGTAGAAAACACATTCATTACAGTAGCTTCCATTGCGGCAGTTCCTGAACCGGTGATGAAAACAACTCTTGAATTTTCATCCGCATAAACGAATTCCCTCATTAGCTTTTCATTTTCAAACATCACTTGGGAAAATTCATCATTTCTAAAATATGGAGTTTGCTCACCGCCGATTTTTCTTACCTCGTCACTGCTCATTACCGGACCTACTGTAAAATTTAACATTATATCACACCTATTCAATTACGAAGAATTTATAGTGGGTTTCACTATGGTCGCTTAAATCTTTGAAAATATCATCTGAAATTACGTTATTGTAATTTAAACCTTTGAATAATTCCATATATTCGTCTTCAGTTCTGTAAATTGCATTATAATCTGCTTCAAGACCTTCAGAATAGAAATCTTTAAGGGTCAATCTTGATTCAATATGGGAAACAGGTTCCATTATGAATAATTTTTTATCATCAGAGCCTACACGGTTCAATTCTTCGAAAACGAGTTTTATATCTTCATCGTTAATGTACATTAAAACTCCGCTGAAAATAATTACATCAAATGGAGGCTCGATCAATAGTGCATCCTCGTCGATATCTGTAGCGGACATGACCTGGAACTTGCAGTTATCATAGTCATAAGTTTCTTCAGCGATTTTAATCAAATCTTCAGTATAGTCAATACCGAGGTAGGATTCGCATTTATCATGCAATGCTTCAACCCAACGTCCGATTCCGCAGCCGACTTCAAGAACTTTCTTGCCGGTTACGTCAATGTGCTCATGGAACAATTTTTTCTCTTCGATGTGTCTTTGTTCTGAGTTTTCCTTATCCTGGAATAAAACGATGGATAAATCACTTTCCAACTCACGATTAGCCCTATCTGCAAAAAAGTTTTTAACCTTTTCAGAATTAATATCTTCATTGTCACCATACAATCTTGACATTTTAACACCTTTGATAATATAACATTTATTTAATTAGTGGGAAAACCAATCAAATAGATTATATAATTATTTAATCATATATTATATTTGAACAAACCATTTATTAAATATTTATATAATAAAAAATTCTTGAAAATCGTATAACAAGCATTATTCATTGAAAAAAAATAATATAAATATATTAAATCTGCAATACAAATTATCATTATTATTTATTAAGGGATTAAAAAACAAAGGAAACCTAACATGTTTAAAGAAAAAAGATATGATGAAAAAACATTGAAACATTTACAGCAAGTCGAGATGAAAATTTTAAAATATTTCATTGAGGTTTGTGAAAAGCACGATTTGACCTATTTCATGTATGCGGGAAGCTTACTTGGCGTAATCAGACATGAGGGATTCATTCCATGGGATGACGACATTGACGTGATTATGTTTAGAGAGGATTTTGAAAAATTAAATAAAATCTTTGAAACAGAAATAGATAAAGAATACAGATTTTTCAATGTTCTAAACGAAGAGACATACCACTATACATGGGGAAGGTTAACACTTAAAGATACTGCATTTGAGGAATGGTGGGCAGATCAGGTTGAATACACGCCGAACATATTTATTGATATATTTATCTTAGACAATGTCCCTAAAAACAAATTTAAGAAATTTATTCACAAATGGAAATCCTTTGCACTTAATCAGATGGTATTGTATTCAATACTCAAATTTGAAAACGAATCCAAACTAAAAGAGATGATTCAAAGAGCAATCTATTACGTGCTTAAAATAATTCCTATATCCACAAATACCATTAAAAGGAAATGCGTGGCTTCATTCTCCAAATACCAGCATGAAGAATGTGATGAAGTCTGTGATTTTCCTTCAGAAAACCAGATGCAGATGTCATTTAGAAAAGATTGGCTGCCTCTTAAAAAAGGAAAATTTGAAGACATTGAAGTTAATATTCCAAACAACTATGACAAAATACTGAGAATGGACTTTAACGAATATATGGAGCTGCCTCCTGAAGAGTCAAGATTCAATCCTGCTCCGAACAATATTGATTTCGGCAAATATTAAATATAAAGGCGATTAAATGGCTAAAAATAAAAAAAACATATGTTTAGTGACTACAGTGTATTCCTTTTTCCTATATCTGCTGGTCAAAGGATATAATGAGGATGATATCTATATATTTACTGCATGGTTTCCAAAGGAAATTTCAAAAAACGTGAAACATATCCCAATGCCCGCAGTAATTTTTAGAGGTAAAAAATTCGCCGAATTAAATTCAATTTCAGGAATTTACAAGAATATTGTGGGATTTTTCAAATATTTCTACGGTTATCTTAAACTAAGACTTCTATTGTTTATAAAAACATTTAACTGTGATGTTGCAGTTTACGGACACGCTCAAACACCATTTTCATATATGTTTTTTGAAAATGAAAACTCAAACATCATTGAAGACGGAATGGAAAATTACACTGCAAACATAGTTGAAACTCATAAAATAAACCCTATACTTGATAAAATATTGCATATTTGTGGAATTTATTTTTTAGAAATGGGCGAATGTTATGGAAGTCATAAAAATATTAAAAATGTTTATTTAACCCATGAACACACCAATCCTTTAATAAAAGACAAAGTTCGAATAATTAACATTAAAGAACTTTGGAATAATTTATCTAAAAGTGAGCAAGAAAAACTACTCGAAATATTCAATGTTAATATTGAAGGCATTGATTTTAATAAAAAGACAGCACTTTTACTAACAGAACCTTTAGCCGAAGGCACATCAACCACAATAACAAAAGAAGAAGAAATAAATATATATTATGAAATAATTGATAAATTTAGTGATTATCAAATAATAATTAAACCTCATCCAAGAGATACAAAGAATTTTGAAAAAATATTTCCAAATATGAAGATTATAGATAAAAGTTTCCCTATTGAAATATTAACACTGCTTAATATCAACCCTACAGTAGTTTGTTCCATTGTATCAACAGCATTATACAATTTTGAAAACAGTAAAATTTATGTTTATGATGGAAAAGTAGATGATAAACTTATTGCTGATTCTCAAGAGGAATTAATAAAAATAATAAAAGAAAAAGGTTTAGAATTAATTTCTTAATCAATAAACGATAAATCAAAAGGAATTCCTTTATTTAAATCTTTTTTAACTTTTTTACCTAATATTTTTTTTAAATATTTTGGATGTAAACCAAAACCAGGTCTAATTGAACGGACATTAGCTTCTGTGATAATTTCACCTTTTTTAATATCTTCAACTACAAACAACGATCTTGAAAATTCCCTATTTGATTTTACTTTATCAGTTAACTCATAGCTAACTTCACCTAATGCTTTTTCAACATTTCTTATAGAATCAACCATTTCTTTAAATTCTAGAGGTTCCATTGAAAATTCTGAATCAGGACCGCCCATATTCCTATCTAAAATAAAATGTTTTTCAATTATTTTAGCGCCCAATGCCACTGAAGCAATTGAAACTTCCCCGCCTAATGTATGATCGGATAAACCAACAGTACAATTGAATTTATTATACATGTTGGGAATAGTTTTTAGATTAATCTCTTCAAAAGGAGCAGGATAAGATGAGGTACATTTTAATAAACATATCTGGGTGTTTCCAGCATCCAAACAAGTTTGAACTGCAAGTTCAATATCTTCAATAGAGGCAATACCTGTTGAAATTATAATAGGTTTTCCTTTTGATGCAACATATTCAATTAATGGAATATCAGTTATCTCAAAAGATGCAATTTTATATGCCGGTACATCCATATCTTCTAAAAAATCTACTGAAGTTTTATCAAAAGGTGAAGAAAATACAATTAACCCCAAATCTTCCGCAATCTTTTTTAGTTTAGGTTGCCAATCCCAAGGCATATATGCATCCTCATACAACTCATGAAGAACTTGCCCATCCCAGACAGTACCCTGTTTAATCTGGAAATATTCATTGTCGCAATCAATAGTTATAGTATCTGGAGTAAAAGTCTGAAATTTAACTGCATCAGCACCAGATTCAGCCATAGCTTCAATTGTTTTAACTGCAATGTCAAAATCATTCATATGATTCGCAGAAAGCTCTGCTATAATGAATGTAGGATTATTTTCACCAATTTTTTTACCACCAATTTGAAATTCCATAATATTACTCCCTAACAAATTTAAATGCTTGACAATCTTTAATTATAACTTCACTATCTTTTTTAAAACCCATTGATTTAAAAAAAGAAATTGAACGTGAATTCTCTTTTTTTATATAAGCAATCACTTTACCATTTATCAAATTTAAACCTTTTGATAACAATATTTTGGACAGTCCTAATCCCCTATAATCCTTATTTAAACTAATACTGATTACTGGAAACTTTTCATCAAAATCCAATCTTAATTGACCTATCAAATCATTTTCATATTCTAAAACATAAAATTTAACTGAATTATCCTTTAAAATATTTTCAAACCAGATTTTATGAGTATCCAATTCTATTTTCTCTGAATTGAACGAACTTTCGCGAACATCATCATCATTAGCAATTTCAAATATTTTTAAACAATCATCTTTTTTTACTTCTCTAAATACTGAATAATTCTTATAATATCCATTAAGAATAGATTTAGCAATATTAATGGATCCCTTGCCATTTACAGCTTGAATACCTAATAATCGCTTATCATAACGAATATTTTTACTTTTTAAAAATTCGATTTTATCTAAAATGCTCCCCATAAGATTTTCATCATTCCAACAGCCCGCATATTCAATAAACCCCTGTTTTTTCCAGTTAATGATGTTATTTTTCTGATTATCAATAATTCCAATTGCAACTGTAGGAACACCAATGCATGCAAGTTCATATAATGTTTGACCGCTTGCAGAAATTGCCAAATCAACAGAGGACATTACATCAATTATCTCCTTAGAATTCGGTGAATAAATCAATTCAACATTGCTGTTTTTTAATTTTTCTATTTCAGAAGTGTTCTCAAAGCTATCTGCAATAATAATTTTTTTTGTAATATCTGGAAATTTATTGTTTAATAATTCTAAAATTTTTGGAGTCAAATTTCTTAAATCATTTCCACCCATAGTAATTAAAATATTTTTAATTGAGTCATTGATTTTTAGTTTAGGAATATCCCAGAAATCTTTTCTAAGAGGTATAAACTCATTACCTAACAAATATGTAACATTTTCTCTTTTTTGATAATTCATATTTGAAGCATCCAATGTTCCATTAATAACAACACCTTTTGGATAATCCAAACGATTATTATCATCAACATATGCAACTAAAGGAACACAATTAGAAATTTCAGTTACTACGTCAATATTTGCCAAATATGAATCAACAATGACAATATCAACCTCTGATATTACAGACAAATCTTCAATCCAATTTTTTATATCAACATCAATATTCGGAAGAATGGACTTAACTGAATCGTCACCATTTATTATTAATTTTGGAGAAATGTTAAATTGTTCAAATGCCTGATATATTGAACTACATCTGGCTACATGCCCAAAACCAATATTTTTTCCACCTTCAGTTAAAATAACTACATTCATATTAATCAAATTGAGAAATAACTTTAAATAATGTTTCTTTAACAAATTCAATATCTTCATCATTTAATGTTGGATACATTGGAATACTCAATTCCCTTTTGTAAAATTCTTCACAAACCGGGCATAAATTATCATTGAACCCTAAATTTTGATAATAAGGTTGTTTATAAACTGGGATATAATGTACTTGAACTCCCAATCCTTCTTTTCTCAATTTAGCAAAAATTTCTGATTTATTGTTGCTAAATTTATCTTTTAATAAAATTGGGTATAAATGATATGCAGATTCCCGGTTCTCTTTTTCAACAACAACATCAAAGTAAGGATTATCTTCAAAGATTTCATTGTAAATTTTAGCAATCCTTCTTCTAGATTTTACAAATGAATCTAATTTTTTAAGTTGTGAAATACCTAATGCACATTGAATATCAGTTATACGATAATTAAAACCCAATTCTTGCATTT
>NZ_CAMJCX010000041.1 GCF_946404245.1 uncultured Methanobrevibacter sp. | reverse complement strand
ATGATTGCTCCTATAGCTGCTTGAAGAGCGAATAATAAACTTTCTATTTCACCACTAGGTGGCTCCCATATAGATGAAAACCATGGTTTAAAACCAGATGACTCTACAGCTTCACCAGCTGCGTCGTCAGATCCACCAAAGTATCCATCATCTTCCCCATGACCATTATACATTGCTAAAGGTGCAATAAATATAATAGCACAAATAATTGCTAAAATAATTAATGTAGATGTTTTCATTTAAATCACCTTATGCTTCATTAGGAGCTAATGCATTAAGTTTATTTAATAATTTTGGTTTGTAAGCTTTTAATCTGTCCCATATAATTACGGTTAAGATACCTTCACCAATTGCTAACGGTACTTGAGTTACTGCAAAGATAACTAAGAAGTTTGTTAAAGCTGCACCGAAAGATGGAGCTGGGAATGCGAAAGCTAATTGGAATGAAGTAGTTACATAAGTTAATAAGTCTCCTAAAAATGCTGCAAAGAATACTGCAATAGTAGAAGATACATTAGCTTTAGTTAATCCTTTGTATACAATCCATGCGACTAATGGTCCAACGATACCCATTGAAACAATGTTAGCACCTAAAGTAGTCAATCCACCGTGAGCGAGTAATAAAGCTTGGAAGATAAGAACAATAGTAGCTAATACTGCAGTAACTGCAGGACCAAATAATGCTGCACCTAAACCGTTACCACAAGGGTGAGAACAACTTCCAGTAACAGAAGGTAATTTCAAAGATGATAAGATGAACATGAATGCTCCACTTACAGCAAGTAAAGCTTTGGATTCAGGGGTTTCATCTACGATTTTTTTAATTTGATAAATACCAACGGCAACGAAAATGATTGCGACAACGAACCATATTATACACCATTCTAATGGTAAATATCCTTCCATAATATGCATAAATAATTTCCTCCAAATAACCTATCAATATAAATTGATAATTATCTCAATAAAAATTTAAATTAAAATTAAAATTTATTAAAGTTTTATTGATAATGGTATTATATACTTTATTATATATAAATATTATTAGTAATACAGTAAACAATATTTAGGTAAACCTAACATATTTAATAGGAAAAACAACAAAGTTGATAACATGGATATAAAAAATAACTTGATTTTGGCACTCGATGTAGGAAGTGAAAGTGAAGCCATAAACATATGCGACTCAATCAAAGAGTATATTGACACAATAAAAATAGGATATCCACTAGCACTTGCGGAAGGCCTTGAAATCATAGGAAAACTAAAGGACAAATTTGGATTTAAGGTCATCTGTGACTTTAAGGTAGCAGACATTGACGCAACAAACTCAAAAATATGTGAAGAAACATTCAAAGCAGGGGCTGACGCAATAATCTGCCATGGATTTGTAGGATCAGACAGCGTTCAGGCATGCCTTGATGTTGCAAACAAATACGAAAAAGAACTGTTCCTTCTTACCGAAATGTCACATCCCGGAGCTAAGATGTTCCTACAAAAGAATGCGGACGCAATAGCTGAAATGGGAGTTGATATGGGAATTACAAACTATGTCGCACCTGCTACACGATTAGACAGACTCGCAGATATCCGCCGTATTGTCGGTGAAGATGCATATATCATATCCCCAGGGGTTGGCAAGCAAGGCGGAGACGGTAAGAAAACTTTGGAAATATCAAACGCAATAATTGTCGGAAGAAGTATTTATGAATCAGACAATCCAAAGGAAGCCTGTGAAAAATTAATCGAATCTTTAAAATAAAGCAAACTATTTTAATTAAAACCAATAAAGATAATATTGTTCTTAAAATTTATGAACAAATTTATAATAAATCGGAGGAAAAATCATGGCAAATGAAGTAACAAAAATGATTATGGAAACAATCTTAGCATTAATCACCACAGCATTTGCGTTTGTTGCTGGTGAAGCATGGAACAGTGCAATTCAAAAATTAATTGAATCATTCGTAGGTACTGGAGACGCACTCGGTAGTTTATTTACATACGCTATCATCGTAACTATCATTGCAGTAATTGTTACCGTACTCATTGCTAGAATTGCAGGTAAAATGGGCGTAGAAACAGGCGAATAAACATAAAAAAATAAAAGGAATTTTTTTATTCCTTTTTTCACTTCTTTTTTAAACTTCTCTTTTTAATTCAAGTTTTCAAATAATATTCCTGCGCAGGTATAGGATATTTCAAAGAGTATGAAACAGACAAATATCCAAAAACTGAATACACCACTAACCGCAAGCAAGAGTATTACAATTTTCAATACAAACCTATATTCAAAAAATAGATTCCAAAACTTGTTTTGAGTAACTTTACTTATTAATTCATGACCCACTTCATCTGAAAGTGTTCCTAAAATACATATCAGTAAAACAACCAAACTCAAATCTGGAATTCCACCAACTAGCATAATAAAAATGTAAACTATTAAAGTAATAATGTGATGCATACCATCCACTTTCATGGCAAGTAAATTGCCTATTGGAATAGCTATAAAAATATAGGCTGCCTCTACACTATAAATGGAAGCTAAAGCTGAAGCAACACCACAGAAAACTCCTAAAACACTTGCAAAAGTTAAATCATTATTTTCATCAACCAAATCATCCGAATATTTCATGAAAAATCCGGATAAAATAAATAAAATAGCTAAAATTATATAACTCACTTAATCACGACCTATTTTATCAAGAGCCGCCGCATAAATCAATGGGAAAATTACTGTAACATCACCAACGACACTTGCGAGACTTGATCCGCATCTTGCTTTCGCCCAGGATTTTGCCTCTTCAAGAGGTGCACCGCCTAAACTTCCAGCTTCAGGCCTGTCCATAGTAATTTGAATGGCAGCATCAAGACCTCCTGTAATTACATTTGATGCTAAAGTGTAATGTTTGGTCAATCCTCCACCCAAAAGCACTGCTCCTACCTTTTCAGAGCCAAATACGATGTCTGACAATAACGGCATGTCTCCAGCTGCACTTACTGTAAAGTCATGGTCCTGTGAGAAAATCCATAATTGAAGACCCATCATGGAATCAATAATCCCCGGCGCAAATATAGGAACATTATTCCTTGCAGCATTGGCCACAAATGAATTCTCATCATCAACCAAAAGGCCAACTTCGTGAAGCAGTTCCTGAATTGATATAACTTTCTTTTCCTGTGAGATTTTCTCGAATATTTTAGTTATTTCGCTTTCAAAGATTGTGAAATCATCTGCCCCCACATTGATATCTGCAATTCTGCCTATACCTTCAGCATTTAACTCCTCATCGTCTTTGCCTTCATGACGGTAATGGGAACCGCCAAAAGCCTCAACTAAGTCATGAGTAATATTTGCTCCACTTGAGACTATTAAATTGACATGCCCTTCCTTAATCATTTTGGACACTATATTTCTCATGCCTCCAGGTATCAAAGGGCCTCCAAGACTTAAGAATACGTTCATATCCTCATCCTGAATCATGTCCGCCAATATATTACATGCGCGAGCTACTCTACCTGCTCCCAAAACTCCGGATTCATCAAATTGATCCAACAAATCCAGCACACTCATATCCTTATCAACATTAATTTGGTTAACTTTCATTAAATCACTTAAAAAATAAACTTAATTTGTAATTATTGGAAATTGCTCTAGATTGGTAATGCTGTCAATCAAGTCAGTTCTTGTTACAATTCCAAGTAAGTTCTGGTCATTGTCTGCTATAATCAATCTGGAAATTGATTTTTTAAGCATGACCTCAATTGCATTGGCAATCTTTAAATCCTCATTTACAATTACCACATTCGGAGTCATCAACTCTCCAACGGTTTTATCTTCATTATCCTCAGCAATGGCCTGAACAAGATCAGTTAATGTGAACACTCCCACAACTTTCCCGTCTTTTATAACTGGAGCGCCATCAATTTCATTTTCCGCCAGATTGCGAGCAGCTTCCTTTATTGAACAATCCATTTTGAATGAAATCACATCCTTGCTTGCAATATCACCCACTGTTTTTTTAGGAATGCTTCTGATGGTGGTGGTATCAACCAGAAGGATATTGTCCATGTCATCCCTTCCGACAATTGTTCCCATGACTCCCAGATTGTTTACAGGAGTAGGACCTATCCTAATGATGTCACCAAGATTCAAATCTTTTATGCTTCCTAAAACTTTTATGGCCGCCTCACATTCAGTTGGCTGTGGAACACTGGTAAATTCAATCTTTGCAACTGAAATATCATCCAGTTTTTCACCATTTTTATATATAGGCACTTTAGAATCACTATCTGAAACTGAAATGTTTAAAGAATGATAAGCTTCAATAGTTGGTTTATATCCGCCTCTAGGACCTGGCACGCCCTTAACTAAACCTAAACTTCTAAGAGATTGCATCTGGTTACGGATAGTCCCCGGATTTCTGTTCATAACCTCAGCAATATCTTCCCCTTTAATAGATTTGCCATTTGAGGATTGATATAAATTAATTAATGTTTGTAAAATTTCCTTTTGTACAGATGTTAACATGTTTTCACCCATAACTTAAATAATACTATTAATTATGTAAAAGATACCTTATAAATGTTAATGATAAATAATGATAGATAGATTTAGCTTTTAAGGAAATATTAATATCGTTTAAAAAAAATAAAGAAAATGAAATGATTATTCAACCAACTGTTTCAAATCATTTCTTATAATTGAGGTTGCATCGAAACCTTTGATGACATCAACCATCTCAGGGAATTTTGATTTAGGAATCAACACATTGATCTGTGAAAAATCAGATCCTGAAGTGATTGTAGGCTCGTCAGCACAGAGCTTATTCTCAATTAAATAATTGGAAACCTCTTCAATTTTTGAATTTGCAATGTTGAACTTTACGTCAAAATATTTTTTAGCAGTTATTGCACCAAGCAGCTGCTCATAAATCATCTTAGCTTTTTTGAGCTTTTCACCAGTACACTTTTCACTAGCATAAAGGCCTGCTGAAGAATGCAGGATTGTTTCGATTTCCTTCAATCCGGCTTTTCTTAGACTGCTTCCTGTTTGAGTATTGTCAACAATCAAGTCGGCACCCTTGGCAATGTAAACTTCAGTAGCACCGTCAGAGTTGATAACCTGCACCATCTCATTGTCCCCGTCTGTCAAACCTCTCACCTGAACAAACGGCACTGCATCACCATAGATTTCCTGATAGACCTCATTTTCCATTATGAATTTTCTTGTCAAGTTTGGATATTCAGTAAAACATAAAATTGGAGTTTTTCTATCCTTGTTTGCCCTAAACAAATCAGACAAACTGTCATATGGAGAATCCTTAGGAACTGCTACAATCAGACGTGTCTTTCCATAGTCCAAATCGCCGAGTTTAACTGTTTTGGTTGGTCTTAAAACAGACTCTTCCTTAATCCAGTCTTCACCAACGATAGCTATGTCAACCATTCCCCTGTTAAGCTCGACAGGAGTGGATTGCGGACGGGTTAAAAATGCAATAATATCATCATCGTTCAAGATTTCGATTTCATAAGACTCATCACCAGGCTCGTATCCTTTGACCTCGTAACCTGCATCAACAAATAATTGGTGAGTATTTCCTCTTTTCACATTGTTTAAACTCCCTTTTGGAAGCCCTAAAATTATTTTATCGTTCATAGTAATACCTACAATTAGTTATTATTTAAAGATATATAAATGGTGATGTTTAAAAAAAAAGAATTTAGTTGTGATATGGTTCACAACTTTGTCTGTCAATAGCATGTTTGTGAACATGCATATGCTTAATTCCGTTTTCAGTTTTGATTTCATCAAGAATTTCAACACCGTCATGAGAATGAGCATGCTCGCCGTCATTGTGGTAGTGATAATGTGAGTGCTCTGTATTGTGAGTGTCAATTTTTTTGATTGAATCGTCAAAGTGCCTATCGTATAAAAGTGCTGCATTCAAAACAACCAAGCATGAACCTGCATTGTGAACAATAGCTCCAGTTACAGGGTTTAGGAGTCCTAATACAGAACAAACAATAGCCACTGCATTAATTGTCATTGAAATTGCAATGTTTGCCTTGATAGTGAATAATGTGGAATTTGAAAGCTTTTTAAGATATGGGATTTTTCCGATGTCATCTCCCAAAAGTGCAATGTCTGCCGCTTCAATAGCAACATCACTTCCAACGGATCCCATTGCCACACTTACATTTGCTGTTTTAAGTGCGGGTGCGTCATTTACTCCATCTCCAATCATACATACCTTCTTGCTTTCACTTTTGAACTTTTCAATCCATGAAAGCTTTTCTTCAGGGAGTAAATTTCCATAAACTTTGCCAATTCCAACCTGTGATGCAAAGTAATTAGCAGTTTCTGTGTTATCTCCAGTAAGCAATACTGTTTCGGTTCCAAGATCATGCAAACTGTCAATCATCTGTTTGGAATCTTCACGTATCACATCAGACAATCCAATTAAACCAATGACTTCACCATCCAATGCAACAATAATAGAAGCTTTACCTTCATTTTTAAGTTTATCTAGCTGTGTGTCAACTTTTACGTCAATATCATTTTCTGATAGGAATTTGGAGTTTCCTGCATATACAACACCATAAGAATTTTTACATGTAACTCCCTTACCGGGATACATTTTAAAGTCTTGTGGTTCTTCAATGTCGATATCGGCTTCTTTTGCATTGTTAACAATAGCCTTAGCCAATGGATGTTCGCTCAGTTTTTCACAGGAAGCTGTGAGTTTAAGCAAATCCAAATTGGTTAAATCATCTTTTAGAGAAATAACATCAGAAACTTCTAGATTACCGTAAGTTAAAGTTCCGGTCTTATCAAATACCAAAGTATTTAAACCGCCTAAGGTTTCAAGGGCTTCACCTGATTTGATTAAAACACCATATTTTGTTGCCTGACCGATTGCTGCCATGATTGCAGTAGGTGTTGCAAGTATCAATGCACATGGACAGAACACTACAAGGACGGTTACACCCCTTTCGATATTGCCTGTGATTAACCATGCTGCAATAGCAATTATCAATGCAACAGGAACCAGCCATGTTGCCCATTTATCCGCAATTCTTTGGGTCGGTGCCTGTTTTTCATCGGCTGCCTTAACAAGATCAATCAATTTTTGAAGTGATGAATTTTCACCTAAACTGGTTGCCTTAATATCAATGGCCCCATACATGTTCATGGTTCCACAGAATACCTCGTCACCCACTTCCTTATCAATAGGCAGTGATTCACCAGTCATGATTGACTGGTCAAGTGATGAGGTACCGCTTATGATTTCACCATCAACCGGAACGCTTTCACCTGGAAGAATTCTTAAGGTATCCCCTAATCTAATGTCATCTACAGGGATAACCTCTTCTACGCCATCAACTATTCTTCTTCCGGTTTGTGGAGTTAAGTTAATTAAATTTCTTAAACCTTTTTTAGCTCTTTCTACAGTCCAGTCTTCTAAAAGAGCACCTAAAGCCATAATCCATGCTACCTCTCCTGCCGCAAAAATTTCACCTATTAAAAGTGAAGCCACCATAGCTATTGCAATCAATAGAGCAGATGATATCCATTTTTCACGGATTAATCTGGTCATCGCAAGAAGGAGCATTGGAATACCGCTGATTATTACAGTTCCCCATGCAGGGTCTAAATAAACTGGAGTTTTTACTCCAAAAATCATGAAAATAACTGCGATTAATAAAAATATACCGGAAATTATGGTCATTTTTAGTCCAAATAAGAAATCAGTTATTTCATCTATCACATTAAACACCTCTAAGTATTACTTTTTTTCAATTTATTTAAATACTCAGTATTACAAAAAAAATTTTTTAAAAAAGTTTCCAACATATTTTGAAACTTATTTAAAAATTAAATTGAGTAAGTACCAACAGCCAAAAAGTATTACTTTTTTTGAAATCTTTTAAATACTCAGTATTACTTAATAATATTATAACAAAATCAATATATAAATGTTATTACTTTTTTTGAATTCATTTAAATACTATGTATTACTGAAACAAAATGAAAAAGGCAACACTTAAAAATAATTATTAAAAATAGTAAAAAAAATAAGAATAGAAAAAGCTATTCATCTTCAATTTTCTTGTAATTCATGCACTGTTTAACATCCAATAATTGATGCTCATGAATTTTACATACAATCTTGTACTTGTTTCTTAATTCCAAATGTACGCAATCATCACAAATCATATTATCACTCAAATCACGGTTTCATTGCAAGATCCATTATACTGAACGGTTCACCTTCCTTTCTAGGAGCAGGCGCACCCATTCCAAAAGCGGATTTTGCAAATTCCTTATTCATTCTTTTAGAAACTTCTCCAAAAATCATTTTATATGCAGTACATTGAGGGTCAACCGCCTGAGGTGTTTGATATGCTACAATCGCATTGTAAGGACATCCCCCTTCACAATACTTCACATACCTGCATTTCTTACAGTTTTCATCAACATACTCTCTGAATTCCATGAGTTTAGACCATGCATCAGATTCCTTTAAATCATCAAAACTAGGATTATCGGACACATTGCCTAAAACATATTCAGGCATTCCAACAAACCTGTAACACGGGTAGATTGAACCGTCAGAACCAACTGCCAATGTAGTTCCTATGCAATCCGCAAAGGTACATAGAGTTCCTCTTCTTCTAAGGGAAGATTTGCATATATGGTCCAAATCCATTACAGTAAACTTATCCAAATCATAGAGATACTTGTCCAACCAATCGATTAGCAACTTTCCATGTTCCTCCTGGTCAAGTGCCCATGGATCTGCATTGTCGCCTCTCAGTGACGGCAGTGCCGCATGAATCTTCAGATTCATCTGTTCACTTTTAAAGAAATTATACAATTCATCTGAGAAGTCCTTAGAGTAATCTGTTACTGTTAAAACAAAGTTGATTATCAATCCCTTACTTTTCGCAAGTCTGAATTTTTCCATGGTCTTGTCAAAGTAACCTTCTCCACGCTGATAATCGTTGATTTCCTTTGGTCCGTCAATACTTGTACTTACAACAACATTGTATTTCAGGAACAGGTCAATGAGCTCTTCTGATAAAAGCCAGATATTGCTCTGAAGGGAAAAACCTTCAAGATTCGGGAGTTTGGATAGCTTTTCCAATGCTGCTTCATAAAAATCATAACCTGCCAGGAGAGGTTCGCCGCCGTGGAAAGTGAAATGAACCTTGTCATCTCTAAAGTCACCCAACCAGGTAATAATCTGGTCAATGATATCCAAATCCATCATTTCCTTTTTATTTTCAGAACCCCAACAGTATTTGCAGTTTGATGGACAGTTTAATGTTGGAATAATCATTACATGAAATGTCATATTTATCCGTAGACTTTGTTTAATTCATTTAATAATTTCTTTTTCTCGTCTTCATCCATGTTGTCATTTACAAAGAAAATATAACCACAGTTTTCACATTTCACTGCATCCATTTCTGCATGAGCCCTGTGATTGTCTAATAATTTTCTTTTTGCCACTTTATCCTTTGAACCACATTTTGGACAAGGAGCTAATAATTCTTCAAGTTTCATTTTTTCACCTATAATTATTATTTGTTTTTGAAATATATAATTTTATTTTAAATTTTAAAAAGTTTATCTAGCGATTTAAAAGTTTAACCATTTGTCTGTAAACCGGAAATCCAACATATCTGACAAATGCCAATATGTATTTCAATCCGGGGAATTCAAACTCTTTTTTAACTTTTTTAAGCTCTGCAATGATATCCAATTTTTGAGGGCATTTCCTTAAGCATTTTCCGCATCCATTGCATTTGCCGGCATTGCCCTCATTACCCATGATTCCGCCAACATACTGGTAATAATCCATGAAAGACTGGTTGAAAAATCCCTTATGTTCAAACAGGTATTTTTCATTATATATTTTCATGCATTCAGGAATATTGACTCCCTGAGGGCATGGCATACAATATCCGCAGGTGGAACAGTTGATTTTCAGAGAATTTCTCAAAACCCTTTTAACAAGCTCAACTGTTTCCATATCCTCAAAACTCATGGACAATGGAGCGGTATTTTCTGCAATTCTGATGTTTTCATCAATCTGTTCAAAGGAATTCATTCCTGACAGTACACAGGTTACATTTCTATTGTTTAAAACCCATTCAAGTGCCCATTCAGCATTGCTTTTGTTAGGATTGGCTTTTCTGAATATCTCTTCAGCATCATGCGGCATTTTTCCTGCAAGAATTCCTCCTTTCAAAGGTTCCATCACAAAAACACCCATTCCTTTTGAAGCGGCATACTCTATTCCCTCCATGCCTGCCTGTACATTTTCATCAAAATAGTTATACTGAACCATCACGACATCCCAGTCATAACCGTCGACAATTATTTCAAACTCCTCTTTCGGACCATGATATGAAAAGCCCACATGCTTGATTTTTCCTTCCCTTTTTGCCTTGTTAATAAATTCAAGCAGATCCCTTTTGAGCAGACGGTTGATGGTTTTCAAATCAACTGCATGAATCAGATAATAATCAATGGAATCCCTTTGAAGGCGCTTTAGCTGCTCATCCAATATATTTTCCATATCCTCATATTTTCTCACGTTAATGGATGGGAGTTTGGTGCATAATTTCACCTTATCCTTATACTCACCTTGCAGAACCTCACCAAGAAAAGTCTCGCTGTCACCATAAAGATAGGCTGTGTCTATAAAATTTATTCCATTGTCAATTGCATGATAAATCTGTTTTTTTGCAAGTTCACGATCAATTTTTCCATTTTTTAAAGGCAACCTCATAGCTCCAAAACCTAATGGAGATATTTCATCACCAGTTTTTTTGATTAATCGATTTTGCATAATTATCAACTTAAAAAAAAAAGAGTAAAAAAAGTTATTTAAAAATAACTATTCATTTTCTTTGATGATTTCTTTCATATATTCCATCAAATCATCTTTGGACTCATCATCATCCATTGCAAATTCTATTGATGTCTTTAACCATTCGAAACGGTTTCCTATATCATAGGTTTTTCCTTCAAATGTTACACCGTAGATTGAATCCAATTTCTGAAGAGCATCGGTCAGCTGGATTTCGCCACCGACACCAGGTTCGGTTTCATCAATTTTATCGAAAATGTCCGGTGTTAAGACATATCTTCCCATAATTGCGAGATTGGATGGTGCCTGGTGAGCCAATGGTTTTTCAACAAGCTTTTCAATGTTATAAACGTTATCTTCAACTTCAGTTCCCTTAATGATACCATATCTTTCCACTTTTTCCTTAGGAACTGCTTCAAGTGAAATAGCTGATGCGTCATATTTTTCATAAACATCAATCAACTGTTTAGTGCATGGAGTTGGACCTTTAGTGATTGAATCCCCTAAAAGAACAGCAAATGGCTCTCCGCCTACATGCTTTTTAGCACAATATATAGCGTCTCCAAGACCTTTTTGCTCTTTTTGCCTTACATAACAGATGTCAGCTAAATCAGTGATTGCACGAACTTGCCTCAAGCGGTCGTCCTTGCCTGCGCTTTGCAAGGTTTGTTCAAGTTCAAATGATTTGTCAAAGTGATCCTCAATGGACCTTTTGTTCCTACCAGTGACTATTAAAATATCATCAATACCTGAAGCTACAGCCTCTTCGATTACATATTGAATGGTAGGCTTGTCATAAACCGGCAACATTTCTTTTGGTTGTGCCTTAGTAGCAGGTAAAAATCTTGTTCCGAAACCTGCTGCTGGAATTACAGCTTTCATAATTTATCACCATATAATTTTCAGTTAATAATATTTTATTTTAATATATTAAATAAGTTATGAAAAAATTGGATATTAAAAAATGAAATTATAGTTTTTTAGAATACTGAAGGAAAATTAACTGAAAATATAATGAAAAATTAAATAGTCCTATGAATTATAAGGATTAAAAAAAAAAGTAAAAAGATATGGTTATTTTTTAACCATAATCTTGTTGGTATTTGTCAAACCATTGTAAGTGGTTTTTATGGTGTATTTTCCAACTTTCAAATTCTTAGGCAATTTAAATGTTGCAATTCCTTTTTTATTGGATTTGATTTTATAGGTCTTGCCTTTGAATTTAATCTTAACAATTTTGTTTTTAACAGCTTTACCATTGGAGTTTAAAGTCTTTACAGTGAATTTTCCAGTCTTTTTAACTTTTTTACTGACATTTTTAGTGATTAAAGTTGTTTTAATAGTAATTTTGTTTTTGACCGTTATCTTGCCATAATTAACAGAAACAGTATATTTTCCAGGTTTATTTGAGATTTTTAAAATCGCATAACCATTGCTGTTGGTTGTTCTGTAATATGTCTTTTTACCAATAGTAAATTTAACCTTTTTATTGACAGCAAAACTGCCGTCATTCTCATAAACACGTACCTTAAAGTCTTTGGATTGCTTGTAAAACTTTGACATCTCATTTGAAACAATCAAAGGTGTTGGGATAATTTCAATAACAGGTTTGCCGTTGACAATTTTATGCTGAACGATACCGTTATTTTCAGCTGTTTTGGTAACATTAGCTGAAAATGTTATAGCAGTGGAATTACCTTCTATTTCAAATACGACAATAAAACATTCAAGAGTTATCAAATCACCTTTCACAGCGAAACTCTTGCTAGGATGTGATGTCCATAAAACAGCCCAGTTGCTTAGATTTTCTAGCTTATCGACATATGAGGCATATTTTTTATCCATCAATATATTATTGTCAGCATTTACATTTTTATTTAAATAGAAAGGATTCCCACCATTCTCTGTAAGTAAACAGCAGTAGTTGATAGCTCCATTTTCACCGAACCACATTACGTCCCTTCCGAAAATGTTTCCAGAATTTGTAAATTTGGAATATGTTATTGAACCGTTTTTACCAATCCAGCAGATTGCAGCTCCGCCCCATGCATCATTGTTGTAGAATTCGCTTTCCAAGACCTTACCTGATTCTCCTCTCCAGCAGATTGCTCCGCCATAGTTTGGATATCCTACACTGTTGGTTTTGAAAATGCATTTGACGACTGTTCCGTTTGTACCTTTCCATACAATAGCTCCGCCTTCATTGATTTTTGCACCCATTGGCCTGACTCTTACAGTATGCCAGACGGTTCCGTTTTCATCGACATAAGTTTCTTCCTTCTCGAAAGGATCATATTCAAGTCCTCTTCCGGTGTTACCTGTGAAGTTACAGTTTTCAATGTATCCGTTTGCTCCGTTCCAGTAGATTGCACCTCCACCAGCATTGTTTGAGAAGTATAATCCATAGGCATTACCGTTGATGAAGTTTATGTTTTTGATAACCACATTGTCAGCGCTTATATTGAACATTCTTGATGTGTGATTTCCATTCAATGTATGGCCGTTACCGTCAATTGTGATAGTTTTATTGATTAGAATTCCCTTAGCCGGTCCGCCGGTGTAGGTATAATCCTTATCTAAAACCAGAATTCCACCTTCAGGAGTGTTGGCTATTCTTTCACATAACTCGTCAAAGGGATTGCCATACCTGAATGTAACGTTAACGTAAGTTGCGTTATGCCAGTCTTCAATGGACTGAGGATAATCAAAAGTGGAATTGATGATAGCAGCATTTGCATTTAAAAACAAATCATTATAATGATTATTTTCAAAATCACAACCGATTATAGTTGAATTGTCTCCATCCACATGTATTGCACCGCTGTATTCTGAAACAGAATTGCTTTTGAAGCGGGAGTTTGAAATTGTGGCATTGCCATTCCAGTTAACACAGATTGCACCCCCACTCAATAGTGCAGCGTTGTTTGAGAAATTGCAGTTATTGACAATGAGATTATATCCGTTCACATAAAGAGCTCCGCCTTCACTGTTTACAACCTGAATGTGAATTTGATGAGGGTCGAAGCTTTCTCCACTGGTTAAGCTGACTGCAGGACCGTATGAAACATTGTTATTTATGAAATTGCAGCTTTCTATGCATCCGTCATTTCCATTCCATAAAACCGCACCTCCACCTGATGAAGCAGAATTGTTTTCGAAATTACAGTTTGACAATGTACCGTTGTTACCCCACCAGGATATGACTCCTCCAGCAAGGCCGGTTGTTCTTGAATTGATGAAATTTAAATTTTTAATGCAAACATTATCGGCATTTATCAAAAATACCCTATTTACATCAGGAGCATCGATTGTATGATGGTTTCCATCAATTGTTATTGGTTTTGAGATTATTATTTGATTTGAGGAATTAGTGCTTTTATAATCATGCTCTAGATTAAGTGTTTCACCAACATCAGTTAAGTTGATTTCAAAAGCCAGATCTTGAAGATCCGCTGTAACATTACTGTCCACATCACTTGCACTTACACAAGTCAGTGATACGGCAATTAATGCTAAAGATAAAATAAAAAATATTTTTTTTATCAAATAAATTTCCTCCTTCGTAAAATATATTTGATTTTTATATAAATAAAGTTATCAAAAAATAGTAATTTGGATAATAAATTTTTCAAAAAAATAGTAATTTAGATAGTGCGGGGGACGGGACTTGAACCCGCGAAGGGACTGACCCACTAGGCCCTCAACCTAGCGCCTTTGACCGCTCGACCACCCCCGCATAAAA
>NZ_CAMJCX010000040.1 GCF_946404245.1 uncultured Methanobrevibacter sp. | reverse complement strand
CCTCTTTTGGTATTTTAAAGCTTCAGTTAAATCAATTTTATCAGTATAAAGTGCAGAACCAATTACTACTCCTTCCACACCACTTTCATTTAATTTTTTAAGGTCATCTGTTGTTGTAATTCCACCTGAATATACAATAGGCAAATCAACAGACTTTTTCAACTCTTCTACAGGTTCTGTGTAAAATCCGCCCAAAAGACCTTCAACATCAACATTTGTAAATAGAATGCTTCCTGCCCCATGCTCCTTGAACTTCTGTGAGATTTCTGCGGGGGATTTGTCAATTTTTTCCTGCCATCCTTTAATGACTACTCTGTTATCCTTGCTGTCAAGTGAAATCATGATTCTTTCGGATCCGTATTCGTCTGAAAGCTCTTCAATGGTTTCGGGATGTTGAATTCCCATGGTTCCGATAATCAGTCTTTCAATGTCCAAATCCAACAATTGGCGAGCATATTCCACGCTTCTGATTCCTCCGCCCAATTGAATAGGGACTGAAACTTCATTTAATATCTTTTTGATAATGTCGAAGCTGGCAACTCCGTTTATGGTTCCATCCAAATCAATGACGTGGATATTTTTAGCTCCCAAATCCTGCCAGTGTCTTGCAACAAGTTCAGGATTGTCAATTTTAACCATTTCACTTCCAGGTTCGCCTTGAACGAGTTGAACGCATTTTCCATCTTTAATGTCAACTGCAGGCATTATTAACATTTCATCTTTACTGAATGACATTTACATTTTTCCTGTAATTTTTTATTATAATAAAATTTTTGTTTTAAAAGTTTTTATATGTATTGATTATGGACAATATTTTTGATTTAAAGGTTATTTTTTTCAAAAAAAGTTAAAGATAATAGTTTCGGTATTTTACACCTTAACTATTATTTGAAGTTTAATTTTATAACCGCTTAATATATGAGGGTTAGTTTAGATTGGAACATTAGGAATTCTTTCATTTGTATTCTGTCTAGCCCAATTTGAACCCATATTCAAATAGCAGGTTTTGACTTTGTTTTTTGTAGTTTTGGTCAATTTATAATTCAGTTTAACTACTAAACCGACACCTTTGAATTTTGCATTGAACTTTTTCAGTGTCACCCAGTTTGTAGGAATTTTGCTGTCTCCGCCTACATTATATGCTCCATAGGAGTTGCTCACCAAAATCTTTTTACCGTCCTTGCTCACGTCAATGACTGAAACATAATGGTTAGGCAAATATGCAATTAATGCAGCTCCGCCTTTCGCCAGCTGTTTTATGGCAGAGCTCATTGTGTAGAAATAAGTTGCCTTGAAGTTGTTCTTTTGCAGAACACTTTTAAGAACGTACATATTGACTCCATGGGTTACATGTGCCTTTATTTGGAAATATTTTTCAGAAAAGTAATTCTTTAAAACCTGGCTGCAAACACTGGCGGATGTTGGTCCGCAGGTATATTCGGTATTTTGAATATCTCTCACTTCAGAGTAAGTCAGTGATTTTCCTTTAAGATTGACGGTAATTGAGCCCGGCCAATACTTATAGCTGTTCTTTTTAACCATCTTGATGTTGATTGCCTGTTCGATTACGTTCCATTTCTCACGTTTGATGATATGGTAAAAGCCAGATTCCGCTTTTGATTTAAAGAATGTGTATTTTGACAGTTTTCCATATAAGAACAGGGTATTGCTGTCTCTTTTAAGCACTTGCTGATATTGTGCTTTTGTAAGAGTGTATTGGGCATCATTATCTGCCATGACAAAATTTCCAGGCATGACATCAATGTCCGGAACTCCATTCACTGTTTTGATTTTTGTAGTGAACGGATTTTTCACATTGCCGTTTATGCATTTGATCTTTTTGGAAACGGAATAATTGCCTAAACTCACGGTCACTGTATATGTTTTAGCAGCGACTTTAGGTTTAAAGACAATAAATCCTTCTGCAGTGGTCTTTTTTGTAAATACTTTGTCACCAATGGTTATTTTGACAGTTTTAGATGCAATGGAATTTTTTGGTCCGGAGAGATAAACTCTCAAATATCCGTTGGTAAGCAGTTTTGTATTTCCGATAGTTATTGAAATTGATTTTTCAATATAGAAGTTAACTGTTTTGGTAAATGCATTGTAGGTATCGTCTCCATTGAATGTGACGTTCATTGAACTGTTGGTTTCAGTGGATTTGACTGCAATGCCGAATCGACCACTGGAATCGGTAGTCTTTTCATAGGTTTTACCATCAAAATCAACACTTAATTTTTTATTTGCAACCGCTTTGCCGTCAGAAGTGGTCAAATACAGATAATATGTATCTCCGTTTTTAACAAAATTAGTGTAATTAACAAGTTTTAAATTTGCTTTTGAGGGGTCATCATTACTTTCTTTTAATGTGTCTTCGCTTTGGGGTTCTGCATTTGCTGTTAAAACATCATTTCCTGAAAGATTTTCTGTTTGTTGTAAACTTACATTTTCATTGTTGTTTACTGAAATCTCATCTAATTCAATTAAATTCATGTCCAATGTTTCATTAGATGAATTGTCAGATGCACAAACAAAATTAATGCTTAAAAATAATGCCAAAAGTAAAATGACTAGTTTTTTATAATTCATCAACCCACCAATATTATTGATTTAATAATAGTTTAAAATGTGTAATTTTTATTGAACATTTCTTATAATTCTATTTCGGCAATAAAAATTACTTGTGATTATTTTTATTAAAAATGAATATTTAAATATTATGTTGATTTTCAATATGGGGGAATGTCAGTTAAATATTGATAGAATCTGTAAGGGATTTGAAGTCATATAATTATGAAAAGGAATATTTATCAAAGATGTCAGGTTTAACAAGCAGAATTGAAAGGTCAAGAATCAAATCAGAGCTGATGGCATCTGCAGGTGTAATCACCGGTAATGTCGTTTTAAAATTGGGCATTGTTTCAGTTATTCTTACAGGTTCCTATTTGATTATGAACGGCCAGGTATCAATTTATACTCTTTTGATATTCCTGATAGCTTCAGCATCAATTTATGCTCCTGTTGAAAACGGACTGATGTTTTTATCTGAGATACTGATGATGGACATTAAGATTGACAGGACAAAAGAGATAGAAAGCCTTGTCGTTGAAGGCGGAAAGACTGATTACACATTGGATGGTTATGATGTGGAATTTGATAGTGTTGATTTCAATTATGATGACTTGAAGGATGTATTGACCGACATTAATTTCACAGCTCATCAGGGCGAAGTCACTGCACTTGTCGGACCCTCTGGTGTAGGCAAATCAACAGTTTCAAAACTTGCCGCAAGATTCTGGGATCCAGTTTCCGGAACTGTCAGTCTTGGCGGTGAGGATCTCTCAAAACTTGATTCGGAAAAGCTTCTTGAAAACTTCTCGATTGTTTTTCAGGATGTGATACTGTTCAACAATTCAATCATGGAAAACATTCGTGTCGGAAGAAAGGATGCGACAGATGAGGAAGTGATTGAAGCTGCAAAGCTTGCTGAATGCGATGAGTTTGTCCAAAAGCTTCCTGACGGATATCACACCAATATTGGTGAAAACGGTGAGCTTCTCTCTGGAGGCCAAAGACAAAGAATCTCAATTGCAAGGGCATTGCTTAAGGATGCAAATGTAATTCTTTTGGATGAAGCCACTTCATTTTTGGATGTTGAAAATGAAACCAAAATCCAAAGGGCATTGTCACAGCTGATTAAAAACAAGACTGTAATCATCATAGCCCATAGGATGAGGACCATTGCAAATGCCGACAAGATTGTGGTATTGGATGATGGTAAAATTGCTGAGCAGGGTTCACCAGATGAGCTGATTGCTCGTGATGGTTTGTTTAAAAGAATGGTTGAATTACAAAAGCTAAGTGGTGAATGGGAGATTTGATCTTCCTTTTAACCATTTGCAAATTATTTTTTCAATAGTTAAATGAATTTTACATTTTAAATAAAAATTTAATATTTTTAGGTAAACCTAAATATTAAATAGTTCATTTAATATATAATTTATTAGATAATTAAATTTTAAGAAGGCAATATTAATGAGTACAATTATTGAATTTAAAAATGTGAATAAGGAATATAAATCTGGAGATCACATTTTAAAAGCTATGGATAATGTAAACTTCACAATTGATGAAGGGGAGTTCGTTGTAATCTTGGGACCGTCAGGTGCTGGAAAATCAACACTTCTAAACCTGTTGGGTGGTCTTGACACTGTTAGCTCCGGTGAGATAATCGTGAAAGGAAATCACGTTGAATCATTCAACGACAATCAGCTGACTGCATACAGGGCAAAGAATGTAGGTTTCATATTTCAGTTTTACAACCTGATTCCAAATTTGACTGCGCTCGAAAATGTTGAACTCATGAAGGATATTGTGGACGTTAACATCAATGGTTTGAATGTTCTGGATTCAGTCGGTCTTAGGGACCATGCAAACCAGTTTCCGGCACAGTTATCTGGTGGGGAACAGCAAAGGGTATCAATTGCAAGAGCAGTTGCCAAACAGCCTACCATGCTTTTATGTGATGAGCCAACAGGAGCATTGGACTCAAAAACCGGTGTTTTAATCCTAAATCTGCTTCAGGATATGAGTAATAATCAGAATACCACTGTCGTCATTGTAACACATAATGCAATATTGGCTGAAGCAGCAGACAAGGTAATCAGGATTAAAAACGGTCAGATAGAAAGTATTGTCGTTAATGAAAATCCAAAGAAGGTCGCCGATTTAGAATGGTGAGCATATGCTTGCAAAAAAGATGTTAAGAGACATCAGCAAGCACAAAGCACAGTTTATATCTATTTTTTTAATGGCATTTTTAGGCGTATTTGTGTTTTCTGGTGTCGGCGGAGAATCTGTCGGCCTTGAAGTCAATGTCAATCAGTTTTATGATGACACCAATTTGGCTGACGGTTGGATTTATTCACCTGATATCAATGATCTATTTTTATATCAGGTTGATTGTCTGGGTGCAACCACTCAAATGGAACGGCAGTATGTTGTGGATTCGGTAGCGGATTTTAAAAACGACCCCGATGTCACACTGCACTTTGTGGAAAACAATACAATATCCAAATTTTACCTGCTTGAAGGCGAAAAGCTGGATATCAATGACAGTGAAGGGGTATGGCTGGATAAGAGCTTTGCTGATGCAAAGGGATTGAAAGTTGGAGACAACATAAGCTTTGAGTTTGAAGGGTATGAAATAGAAAAGCAAATCAGAGGACTCGGTTATTCTCCGGAATATGTTTATCATGCATCAACATCATCCGTAATTCCGGATTTCAATAAAATAGGTTTTGCTTACATGTCCTATAAGGCATTTCCAGAGGACAATATCACTTACAACGTTTTGAATGTTAAATTTGATGGAACCGCCGAAAATTATAATGACATTCTCTCTTATCATATGGATGGTTATTACAGCACATTTGTCGAAAGGGCAGAACACTCAAGCGTAAGCCAGTTTTCAGAGGAAATGGATCAGCACAAGATGATGGGAGATATTTTTCCTGTTGTATTCATTCTGATTGCAATGTTGATTTTATTGACAACAATGACAAGGATTATAACTCATCAGAGAACTCAAATAGGTATTCTGAAAGCTTGCGGATTCAAAAATCATTCCATAATCTTGCATTATGTATCCTATGGATTCTGGCTGGTTTTGGCAGGTTCAATTTTAGGTTTAATTTTAGGGCCAATGACATTGCCTCAACTGTTTTATCCGTCTATGAGTGCAACATATAAGCTTCCTTCATGGAATCCTGCATGGAGCATGGACTTTGTTTATGTTGCGGCATTGATGGTGATAATGTCACTTGCGGTTTCGTATTATGCTGTCAAAAACATTTCAGAGGAAAAGCCTGCAGATACCATAAGACCTAAAGTGCCTAAGGTATCCACTTCAGGATTTTTAGAGAAATTGGGAATTTGGAAACATCTGTCATTCAACATCCGCTGGAATTATCGTGACGCTAAAAGAAATAAATTCCGGGCATTGATGACAATTATTGGAGTAATAGGATGCAGTGCACTTCTTGTATGTGCATTTGGAATGTATGATGGAATGAATGACTTGAAGGAATGGGAATATTCACAGATCAATCATTACGATTCAAAATTGGTTATCAATGAAAACGCAACAGACTCTCAAATTGACGATGTGGTCAGTGAAGTCAATGGTGACAAGATTATGGAATCTGCCATTGAAATAGAGTCGGATGATGCCAAAAAGTCAGGTTCGCTGCTGGTTTTAAATGACACAGACCTGATAACACCTACAGACTATGACTGGAATAAGGTGGACATCAAGGAGGATGAGGTTTCAATTTCACAGAAGATGGCTGACATGCTAAACGTTAAGGTGGGAGATACTGTAAAATGGCATATCCTGGGTTCAAACAAATGGGTCAACACAAAAATTGACAAGATTCATGCAGATCCGATTTCACAGGGATTCATAATGTCATCTGAAAAGCTTGAAGACTTGGATTTAAACTACACTCCAACAATCGTCATAACCTCCGAACATGTAAACGAGACTTATGACGGTGTCAAGGCGGCCAATTCCATGAAGGACATGACATCAAGCTGGGACGAGCTGACAGAATCAATGTGGATGTTGATTTACATACTGATATTCTTTGCTTGTCTGCTGGCTGTTGTTGTACTGTATAATTTGGGATTGCTGTCATTTACAGAAATTGAAAGGGAAATTGCAACATTGAAGGTGCTTGGTTTCAAGACCAGTGCTCTTAGAAAATTGTTATTAACACAGAACTTATGGTTTACAGCTATTGGATTCATATTGGGCATTCCTGTAGGTTATTATATCCTGGCAATCATGTGGGAATCATCAGGAGATTCATTTTACATATTGCCTTCAGTTTCTCTTTCAAACTTCATACTGACAGCAGTAATAACCTTTGTGCTATCCATACTGGTGAATCTGATGTTTTCACGTAAAATCAAGAAATTGGACATGGTTGAATCCCTCAAGGAAAATGAATAGGTTTTTCTTATTCTTTACTTATTTTTTTTTCAATGTCTCTTGTAATACTTGATTAGTGACAAAATATTTAAGAATGGCCTCTTCCAATTTAAAAACATGGTTGAAATTACTGCTGATTCAAAATATATGGATTTGTTGAATACATATCCTCTTTTAAAAAGAGATTTGGCCAAAAGAAATTGGAAATTTGA
This sequence comes from uncultured Methanobrevibacter sp., assembly GCF_946404245.1. Classification (GTDB taxonomy): domain Archaea; phylum Methanobacteriota; class Methanobacteria; order Methanobacteriales; family Methanobacteriaceae; genus Methanocatella. The sequence goes on along the minus strand of NZ_CAMJCX010000040.1, from coordinate 7,638 downwards.
ATTTTTGGTAACTCCAATGGGTAAGATTTCACTATGGGAAGCAAATCTGGCTGAAGTAAGTGAGAAGGCTGAATTGTCAGTTGAGGAAACCGTGGCTCTTTTCAGTGAGTTGATTAACTCATACTGACATTAACATTCAATGTTTTAATTTTTATTGTTATGGTTGCACGTGATATATATCCTAATTTTCAATTTAGTCATCTTTGAACAAATCATGATGTTAATGTGATTTGCCAAATATAATTTTCAATAGTTCAGTTGGAATCATGGTTTTCATGATGGCCGTGATTAAAATAAATATATTTTTTATATTTCATTTTTCATAAATTATATCATGTCACTATCCAAAAAGATGCTGAGAGATATAAAAATCAATAAGACACAGTTCATTGCTATATTTCTAATGGCATTTTTAGGCATTTTTGCATACAGTGGAATCTATGGGGAGTATTATGGATTGGTGCAAACTTCCAATGAATTCTACGGCCAAACCAACATTGCTGACGGTTGGATTTACAACACTGATTTTGACGATTCCACTTTGGATAAAGTTAACGGGTTTTCCACACAATCAGAGCGACAGGAAGTTGTTCAATCGGTAGCGGATATGGAAAACCAGCCCGACATTAAGCTGCATTTTACAGAAAAGGGCAAAATCTCGAAATTCTACACAACAGACGGTGAGGATTTCAACGTCCAGGATGAATCCGGAGTGTGGCTGGATAAAAGGTTTGCAGATGCGCGCGAGTTGCATGTTGGAGACAACATCACCTTTGAATTTGACAACCTGACAATCACAAAGGAAATCAGGGGATTAGGATATTCGCCGGAATATGTATTTCAAGTGTCTCCCAGCTCTTTAACACCGGATTTTAATCAAATGGGTTTTGCTTATCTGTCATATAAGGCATATCCTGAAAATTTAGACTACAATACGCTGCTTGTTAAATATGACTCTTCTGATGATGAGTTTACCAAAAAGCTGGATGATTCCATTGATTATCAGTCATTCACCAAAAAAGAGGATCATCTAAGCGTGTCCAAATTCGCAGATGAAATGGCACAGCACAAAATGATTGGGGATGTATTTCCGATTGTATTTGTTTTGGTTACCTTTTTAACACTCTTGACAACCATGAACAGAATCATCGCCCATCAGCGTACTCAAATTGGAATCCTGAAAGCTGTCGGTTTTACGGATAAATCAATAATCCTGCATTACATATCTTTCGGGTTCTGGCCGGTTCTGGCAGGAGCTATTTTGGGCTTGATAACAGGGCCGATGATAATTCCTCAGATGTTTTATCCGACAATGACAACAAGCTACAGCATGCCGAGCTGGCATCCAGGATTTGACATGAGTTTTGTATATATTGCGGTATTGATGGTTGTCATGTCAGTATTGGTGACTTATCTGTCATGCAGGAGGATCTCAAAGGAAAATCCTGCAAACACATTGAGACCTAAGGCTCCAAACACATCTTCAAAAAGTTTCATAGAAAAATCAAGATTCTGGAATCGCTTAAGTTTCAATCTCCGTTGGAACTGGAGGGATGCAAGGAGAAATAAGTTCAGGGCTTTGATGGCAATTGTTGGCGTGATGGGTTGTGTCGCCCTTTTGATTGCAGCATTCGGTATGAATGACAGCATGGCCGAGCTGAAATCATGGGAATATGACGACATAAGTCATTATGAATCAAAGCTCCTGCTTTCAACTGAGGCCAATCCTTTGGAGCTGTACTACATTTTAAATGAAACCAATGGAAGCTTTATCATGCAGCAATCCATGGAAATCAAGACGGATGGCGGTGAGGACACGGTCACGCTTCTGGTTACAAACAACACGGACCTGATATCATACACGGACAGCGACAGAAATCAGATTGACATTGATGAGGGGGATGTATCCATTTCCAAAAAGCTTGCAGACAAGTTCAATCTCACTGTTGGCGATAAGATCAGGTGGCATATTGTCGGTGATGATGAATGGGTGTCATCAAAAATAGGTCAGATTCATGCAGAACCGATTTCCCAGGGTTTGATAATGTCTCCGGACACTTTGGAAGACCAGGGCTTGGATTTCACTCCAACCAACATTTTGACTAATGACTCCTTCGGGGAAAACTTCCAGTCAATCAAATCGGTCACAAGCATTGATAAGATGGAGGAAAGCTGGGACCAGATGACCACTGCAGTGATGATGATGGTTTATGTGGTGACCTTTGTTGCAGTTGCGCTGGCCATTCTGGTTTTATATAATCTGACCCTATTGTCATTTACAGAAATGGAGCGAGAAATAGCAACCTTGAAGGTATTGGGTTTCAAGACAAAAGTTTTAAGAAAACTGTTACTGACACAGAATGTGATATTCACTTCAATCGGATTTGTTTTGGGCATTCCAATTGGATTTTACTTCATGACACTGATGCTTGATGCAGCCGGTGATTCACTTTACTATATTCCTACATTGACATGGGGAAATATACTGTTGTCTGCGGCAATAACATTTGCAATATCAATAGGCGTAAATCTGTTGTTTTCAGATAAAATAAGTGACTTGAATATGGTTGAAGCCTTGAAAGATGTTGAGTAATAAATAAAAAAAAGTTCTTTAAAGAAATAAATTCTTTAAAGATTAAATTCGTCACGCTAGTTTTTCGATTCCTTTAGTAGCCATCAATTTCACGAATGAACCTTCAGGTTTCATGAGGATGTTTCCTTGTGAATATTGGTTAAGTGCTTCTTGAATCATGGTGTTCTTTTTGTCAGGGTCTTTTGTAACGTTAGCCAATGCTTTAGCCAATACCATTACTGAATCTCCTCTGGACATTGTTCCTTGAACGTTTTCATTACCTGCATAACCGTTATATGCGTCGTTTTGTCTAACCATGTCTTCTGCACTAAGGTTACTTACTTCACCGTCTATATAAAGAGGTCTGATGGAATCAATAATGTTGTCTAAACCTTCACTGTAAATAACAACCACTGCATCGGAGTGCATTCCGGTATTCGCCTCAACGATTTCTTGAGCATAGGTCATACCTTGGTCAGCACCGTCCCACAGACAGTCGTGAAGCATCATGTTTCCACCAATTCCTCCCGGAGCGGCTCGTGAAGGGTGAGACATTCCTCCTGGGTAAACCGGTGTGTAATTAGCTAATGATCCATTTTCCAAATGAACCATGAATGCCATATCGACTGCACCATTTGGCTGTTCGTATTTATCTCCAGCTAAAACAAGTATATCCTTGCTTTCAGAAGTCAAGTCCGGACCAGAGATGAATAATGCTCCAGCTATAAAGACCCATATTCCGATAAGGATTACCAGTAAAATAGCTATAATCAGTTTCTTTGAACGTTTCATTTTTCAATTCCTATTCCTTTAATTTAAAAAATAAATTACAATATAACAATTAAAATTGTTCTTAAATATTTATTTTATTATTACATTATATAAACTTTTTTTTAAATTTAATAATTTTTAAATAATATTACTTTAAATAGATAATTTTAAGGATATTTTGAAATTTGAGTTTAAGTTTCACAAAGGGTGATAAAATGAACAATAAAATTTTAATCATACTTTTGGCTTTGTTAGTACTTGTTTTTGCAGTATTTGTAGGATATTCCATGGACAATCCGCAGGTAATAAATGATTCTTCGAAAAAAGTTGAATTGAATGTATCGTCTGAAGGACCTTTTAACCTTTCCCAATTGATTGAGGACGTTGAAACCGAACCGTATTATGAGGGTTATGACAATGAGACTTTAAATTGGATGAAATCTCTTGGAAACAAGTCCGTTTTTCATTCACTTGACTACCTTGTGATAATGGACTCTCATGATGCAAGCCAGCTCCACTCTGAATTCGCTACCGATGTGGCTATTACAGAGGTTTTTGAATGTAAAGTTTTGGAAAACCATTCTATGGGAAATGTAAAATATCCTAAGGATGTTCTATTGGTTGAGGATGTAAATTATCTCTATGAGAATATAACTTATTATGATGTTTGAGGTGTCAATATGGATGATGTTGAAAACTGGAAAGGAATCAATGGTCAGATTGTAGCATTCAAAAATGCGGTCGGTGATGCTCAAAAGATAACTTTCATGGGCTCACCAAGTGTATGCACTCCATTTGCAGCACTGATGGCATATGCTGTAAGGGATAAGGAAAATCATTTCATAAGTTTCATTGATGTTGAAACAAGCCACGAATTTGAGCTGAAACCTTGGGGAATGAGTCTTAAAGAAGACGTGTCTGACCCTCATGGTTCTGATGTAGTGGTCCTGTTGGGAGGTCTCAGCATGCCGAAGGCGGATGTTGACACTGATGAGCTGAACAGTGTTGTTGGCGAGATTTTAAAAGATGATGGAAAACTTGTTGGCCTTTGTTTCATGGGCATGTTTACAAAGGCAGGCTGGCTTGAAAAAGTCGATTTTGATCTCATTATCGATGGGACATTGACTGGTGTGGTCAAAAAATAACTTTAGTTTTTCTTTATTTTTTTCAAATTAACATATCACGATGTCATGATATGAAAACATTTAAATACATAATCATATCATAATATGTAAATATATAATATATGTGATGACTATGGAAAATAATAATCTTGAAAATAAAAACGACGATATGTGTGAAGTCTTCAACTCCCATGATGACGTTGTTGACCGTGTAAAAGAACGCATACCTGATGAATCTGAATTCGCTGAGCTGTCAGAATTCTTCAAAATATTCGGAAACCCAACAAGATTAAAAATTATTTCCCTGCTGAGTATTGAGGATTTATGTGTATGTGACATATGTGATGCACTTGACTTGAACCAGACAACTGTGTCAAATCAATTGAGGATATTAAGAGCAAATAACATTGTCAAATACCAAAAAGAAGGTAAAATGGCAAGATATTCCCTTACAGACCTTCACATAGAAATGATTTACAAAGTAGGATTAGAACATATATTAGAATAATTTTTAATTGGTGATATTATGGCAGAAAATAGATGTTATGATGCAGATTGTGCAGATGAAAATTGTCACAATCCTGAACATTACAATTACATCTGTTTTGACCCAGAATGTGAAGAAACTCACTGTGAAGATTCTAATCATTATGATAAACAGTTACTTAGAGATTATCAGGCAAAAACCGATTTAAGCGTTTTTGACCACAGAGAAGAAATAGACTATGATGAAGATGTTGACATAAGCATTTGCGGATGTCCTGATTGTGCAGATGACCATGATCACGAACATGACCACCATCATCACGACCATGAGCATCATCATGAGCATGAGGTAGATTCTTGTTCTGATCCTGATTGTGGTTGTCATGATGAGCATGAGCACGAACATGACCATGACCATGAGCATCATCATGAGCATGAGGCGGATTCTTGTTCTGATCCTGATTGTGGTTGTCATGATGAGCATGAGCACGAACATGACCATGACCATGAGCATCATCATGAGCATGAGGCGGATTCTTGTTCTGATCCTGATTGTGGTTGTCATGATGACCATGACCATGAACACGAACATGAAGAAAAAGACACCTGCAGTGATCCTGATTGCAGCTGCCACGACCATGACGATGATGATGTAAACATAAGCATCTGTGGTTGTCCTGACTGTGCAGGAGATGATGATGACGATGATGAGGAAGAAGAATTATTGGCTGAAGGAAAACCATTAATAGCTAACAGGCCAATTCAAATCATCGTTGCGAGCGGAATTTGTTTTGCTACAGGTCATATTTTAGAATGGTTGTCATTTAATCCGACTTTAGTAACTTTGGTATTCATGTTGGGTGCTATAATTGCAGGTTATGAAATAGCCATTATGGCATACAGATCTTTAGTTAAAAGACACACTGTCGGTCCGGCAATGCTGATGTGTATTGCATGTGTTGCTTCATTCATTATAGGACACCCTGAAGAAGGTGCAGCTGTAACATTCCTTTATTATATAGCGGAATTCCTGGAAGATTATGCCGAACACAGAGCAAAACGTTCCATCAAATCTTTAGTAGAAATCGCTCCTGAAACCGCAAGGGTCAAAGTCGGTGACGGTGAAGAGCTTAGAAACGTTGATGATGTGAACATTGGCGAAATAGTTATTGTAAAACCTGGAGATAAAGTTCCTCTTGACGGAAATGTTATTTCTGGTTCATCCTCAATCAACCAGGCTTCCATTACTGGTGAAAGCGTGCCTGTACATAAGGAAATCGGTGATGAGGTATTTTCAGGTACTGTGAATGTTGACGGATACTTTGAACTGGTAGTAACCAAAAAGGCAAAGGATTCAGTTATCTCAAAAATCGTAACACTGGTTAAAAGATCACAGCTCAACAGGTCTGAAACAGAATCCCTTGTTGAAAAGGTCGCAAAATACTACACTCCAGTAATGATGGTTGCAGCGGCTTGCGTTGCATTCATTCCTCCGCTGTTATTTGGTCAACCTTTGGTTGATTGGGTATATAAGGCACTTTCACTGCTGGTAATTTCATGTCCATGCGCATTTTTAATCTCAACACCGGTAGGTATGGTTTCAGCTATTACTTCAGCAACCAGAAACGGTGTATTGATTAAGGGAAGTACATATGTCGAAGAGATGCGTGATGTTAAAGCGGTTATCTTTGATAAAACCGGTACTTTAACAGAAGGTAAATTGGTTTTAAGTGAAGTCGAAGTGTTGGATGAAAACTGCTCAAAAGAGGATATTGTATCCATTGCGGCATCACTTGAACAGGGTTCATCTCACCCTATTGCAGAAGCTATCGTAAACTATGCAACAATGAACGACATTGAATTCAGTGAAATCGATGACTTCAAGAATGTTCCGGGTAAAGGAATCATCGGTAACATTAACGGAGACGAATATTACGCTGCTAATGAATCATTGATTGAAGGAAGTTCATTTGACATTTCAAGAGATGAAATCAACAGGTATTCTGCGGAAGGTAAAACAATAGTCTTCATTGGAAATTCAGAGAAGGTTTTAGCTATCATTACTGTATCTGATAAAATCAGGTCCAATGCCCATGAAGTCGTCAGTGATTTAAGAAACAAAGGAATTCAAACTGTCATGCTTACAGGGGACAATAAGCTTGCGGCAAAAAGCGTAGCTGATGACATTGGAATCGACTATGTATACTCCAACCTGATGCCTGAAGACAAGTTAAATCTCCTCGACACCATCAGAAACAAATTCGGTAATGTTGCCATGGTCGGTGACGGAATTAACGACGCACCGGCACTTGCACGTGCAAATATAGGTATTGCAATGGGTGCTGCAGGTTCCGATGTGGCTATTGAAACAGCAGATGTTGCATTGATGCAGGATGACATTTCAAAACTCCCATATCTCTTCTCATTATCTCACAAGACAATGGGAATCATCAAGCAGAACATCACTGTGGCCATTGCGGTTAAACTGTTATGTGTAGTGCTTGCAATTTTAGGAATAATCACACTGATGATGTCAGTTGGATTTGGAGATTTGGGATTGACTCTGCTTGTTATCCTGAACTCATTTAGAATTGGAATGGTGAAAGATCCACTATTCTAATTTTTTAACTTTTTTTTTAACCCAAATTTTTTTTAGGATATCAAAAATTTTTAAAGAATTTAGAC
>NZ_CAMJCX010000039.1 GCF_946404245.1 uncultured Methanobrevibacter sp. | reverse complement strand
TTAACCAAACATGTATTGGTTAACGGTTCCAAATTCGATGCTAGTGATGCTTATTATGGAAATGGTGAAACTGTATCATATTCAGTTAAATTACTTGATGGTAAATCCAAACCAATTAAAAGCGCTGCAGTTAAGTTTACAATTAATGGTAAATCTTACTCCAAGAAAACTAATTCAAACGGTATTGCTACCGTTAGTTTAGGAAAATTGGCTGCAGGTAAGTACACTATCAAATATCAGTATGATACTACTGTTGATTCTTCAAAAATTCAAGTAATTGATAAGTTTTCAATTAGTAATATTATTAAAGCATCTAAAACTGTAAAAACTTACATTGAAAAGAATCACAAGTTGCCGTCAACTGTTAAAGTTGGCAGTCTTACAGTTTCAACTGCTGAATACTTATATTTAGCTTCAAAAGCTATAGTAAATCTTGATGCAAATAAAAAATCAGATGTTGCATTTAAATCTATTAAAAATCCTTCAAAACCAGGTTCTGCAGCAGATCAAGGTAATTTAAATAATTATCTTTCAGTTGCAAAAAGTGTCATAAAAACTGCAGATTCAAAAGGCCAAATGCCAAACTCTGTGAGTTCTGACGTTGGTACCATAGGTTATAAAGGTCTTGCATATGCATTTGCCCGTGTAGTTGCATTTTATGGTGATAATAATGTTATGCCAAACTATGTAACAATCAAATCTTTATCAAGCAGTTCTTCAACCAGTAAACTAAACTCAAAAAATACTATATCTAACTTGGCTGCATATTTAGCAGCATCTACTAACTGTCAAGTTAATAATAGTAAAATTAAGGCTTTAGTTACTAAATTGACAAGTGGACTCACTTCAGATAAAGATAAAGCGACTGCAATATTTAATTATGTAAGGGACACTATTTCATATAGTTTCTATTATGATACTAAATATGGTGCTGTAGGTACTTTAAATGCTAAAACAGGAAATTGTGTTGATCACTCACACTTGCTCGTTGCAATGTATAGGACTGCAGGTCTTGCGGCAAGGTATGCTCATGGAACATGTACCTTTTCAAGTGGTACATATGGTCATGTATGGACTCAAGTATTGATTGGAGATACTTGGACAGTCAGTGATGCAACAAGTCCTAGAAACTCGTTTGGAAACGTTGTAAATTGGAATGCTAACAGTTATAGCCTAAAAGGTTACTATGCAAGTATAGGATTCTAATTTTTTATTTATTTTTTTCTTTTTTTCTTTTTTTTAATAGCTAATAATTTATAATAGTTCTGATAAAAGTTTAAACAGAAAACTAATCAAGGACAATATTATGAATTCAAAGAGATATAATAAAGTAGCTGTTGGTGGAACTTTTGACAAATTCCATGATGGTCATAAAAAATTATTATCCACTGCTTTTGAAATCGCTGAAAATGTTGAGATTGGAGTAACTTCTGATGCTTTCGGTGGTTTAAAGGGAGATATTGATTCTTGCGAAGAAAGAATGAGAAATCTTAAATCTTTTTTTAGTGATAAATCTAATTTTATAATTGTTCCGTTAGAAGATCCTTATGGAACCACTATACATGATGCTGATTTTGATGCGATTGTTGTTAGTGAGGAAACTGAGCCAACTGCAGTTGAAATCAATAAAATTAGGGTATCAAAAGCTATGGATCCTATAGATATTGTTGTTGTTAGTTTTGTCTTAGCATATGATGGCACACCTATTTCATCCACTAGAATCAGGAGTGGTGAAATCAATCAAAAAGGTGATGTATTACTGACTGCGAGAAAATAATCGATATGTTTATATGTTCATTTCGATAAAATATTTATTGAGCATGTAAATTTTTTGATAATTTTCATGTTTTTATTTGAGGTGGTTATATGGCAGTAAAGATAGATTCTGATGTATGCGGACATATTGAAAATTGTCCTGTTCAAGGTTTATGCATAAAACTTTGTGAGCAAGGCGCAATCATTGAAGAAGATGGAGACGTTAAAATAGTTCCTGAAAATTGTGATGATTGTGATTTGTGTATACAGAATTGTCCTAATCAAGCTATTTCCAAAGCATGAGGTTGATTTTTATGTTTAAAATAGAGAGAGGTGGTGAAGAACACCGTAAATTGTCATACAATGACGCAAAATGTGTTGGTTGTGGAATTTGTACTGATGTATGTCCGACTTCATCCTTAAGATTAGGTCCTCTTGTTCCTATTGCAAGGGGTTTAATTGAGATGGATTTAATTTCTGTAAATGTGGATTCTTGCGTATTCTGTGGTTTATGTTCAGTAGCATGTCCGTTTGATTCTTTATCCTTAGAAATTAATGGAGAAAATATTAAAGATATGGGTAATTATCCATTTTGGGATGTTGAATCAAAAGTGGATGATGAAGATTGTATTTATTGTGGTAGATGTTATTCAGTTTGTCCTAGGGACTCAATTCTCTTTGAAAGAAATCTTCCAGATCCAGTTTCTTTAATTAGAGGAGAAATTGAGATTGACAAAGATAAATGTATTTATTGTTCTTTCTGTGCAGATTTATGTCCTGCAGAAGCAATCATTATTAAAAATAAACCGACATCAAGTGTTGATTTATTAAATAATACTATAGAAGTAGATCTTTCAAAATGTGTACAATGTGGTGTATGTAAAAGGGTTTGTCCTGAAAATGCAATTAAACAAATTTGTTCCACATGTATGTTAAGAGAAGAAATTTCTATTCCTGAAATCACTGGAGAAACATTTATTGTTGAGGATGACTGTGTAAATTGTTCATGGTGTTCTGAAATTTGTCCAGTGGATGCAATTTCTATTACTAAACCGTTTGAAGGTAAATTAGAATTAATTGAAAATGAAGCAGAAGAAAAGATTTGTAAAGGCGAATCCTGTCATGCTTGTCAGGATGTATGTCCATGTAATGCAGTTTCCATTGTTGATGGAAAATCAGTTACTAATTTGGACTTCTGTAACTTATGCGGTGCCTGTGTAACAGCATGTCCTCAGGACCTTAGAGTTTTAACCAGAACTGCAATGAACTTGCAAAATATTAATTCTGAATCATGGAATGAAATTTTAAATACAATATTAAGTGGAAAATAGAGAGTTTTACTCTCCATTTTCAAATTTTATTTAATATATAATTTCTTTCTGCTTTTAGCAAATTATTTATATTTTCTTGTGTTTTTTGAGTTATATTTGACATATAACTTCCAACAAAGAGCACTATAATCAGTAATCCTCCTATAATTAGGATTAATTCAGCACTTCCTTGCCCTTTGTTATCTAGTTTTTCTTTAAACATGGGTCCTGTTGTCAAGAATTGTGTTCCTAACATCCATGATATCGTCTTTTGCTTTTAAACTGGTGTCACTTGTTTCCATATATGTTCTGTATATGGTTAGTGCCAGTAAAGCAATTACTATTACTCCTCCAAACAGGAGAATGTATTCTGCGGCACCTTGGCCTGAATTTTCATTGATGAATAATTTCAAATTTTTCATAGTTTCACCCAAATTTATATTGGATTTTTTTCTATATGAATATTACTATTTTGTAAAATAGTATTACTCATAATTTTTTTTCTCGTTTTTTTGTGCTTTTTTTCCATTAAATTTATTAATGGTGTTGTAGATATTCTATATTAGTTAAAATAATAGAGTGATTAATAAATACTAAGGGTGAAATTATGGGAAATACTATAAAATTAGTTTCAGGTTTTATTTTATTTGTAATTGGTATTCTCATAGCATATGAGACAAGTGTGTATAATTTATTGGACCTTTTACTGATAGTGGGTCTGATTATTTCTATTGTTGGAATAATTTTAATTATTAGTTATTTTGTCGAATATAATGCTGATAGAACTACAAATATGTTAAAAGACTTTTTAAAGTCAAATGAAATCAATGCTCCTTCATTTAATGGATTTGAAAGAAAATCTAAAAATAATGATGGTCCATTAAGACTCAGTAGAGAATTTAATGAGTATGATGATACAAACTATGATGATCTTGTTTTAGATGATTATGACGAATATGATACCAGTCAATTTTTAAGAGAGGATTATGAAGATAATTCCAAAACTGTTTTAAACGTTGTTCCGCAGGAAGAAGTAAATGTGGACTTTGATAGGCAATTAAATTTCAAGCCTCATTATGCTAAACCATTAAAAGTTACTAGGGTTCCTAAAAAACGTCAAGATGATTATTTTGTTGAAGAAATTCCTCAATTTGCTCCTGAAAATGACAAATCTGATGAAATTATTCGCGTTTTAAAAGAAGACCCGATTATTCCAGAACATGCTGAACCGGCAGCTCCGGTAGTTCAGGAAGTTCAAGAACCTAGGGATATAAAAATTGACATTAATAACCCTGAAAGTTTACCAGTTCCAAAATTGCTTAAAAGTTATGTAATTTCAGATAATGGTGTTGTAACTTCACAGGAAGCTTTTGATCAATTGGCAATCAATGTAAATAAGGAAATCATGTTAGAAATTCCATCCTTGAATGATTTGTCTGACAGGTTTTTATCACATGTTCCAACAATCTATTCCAGGGTAATCATTGATGAATTCGATGTTTCTGATATGTCCTACATGTTTTTAATTTCTTCTCTTTTAAAACAAGGAGTCCATATTAAAACAGTTCCAAAAGTTCATACCGTAAATTTAATTACAGACGACTCTCATGCAATGATTATTTCTGAAGGTCAAAACGACTTTGAATATGGTGCTATATATGAAGATAGGAATTCCATTTCAAATATTCGTGCAAACTTTGAGAAAACTTGGGATATTGCTTCTAATTTAGATGAAAGTATAATTATCGGTGCAGTGGGAGGAGCATAATGGAAATTAGATGGTTAGGCCATTCAGCTTTTGAAATTATCAGTGATGATAATGTAAAAATTTTAATTGATCCGTTTATTAGCAATAATCCTGCTTGCCAAGTTCCGGTGGAAGAATTAAATCCTGATATTATTTTACTTACCCACGGTCACTCTGATCACTTTGGGGATGCATTAGAAATATCCAACAGCACTAATGCTCCTGTCGCTTGTATTCATGAAATTTCACTCTTTTTAGCTAAACAGGGTATTAGAAATATCAGTGTAAATATTGGCGGATCATTTATATTCAGAAATATTAAATTTACAATGCTTGATGCAAAACATTCATCTGATATTGATATAGTTGAAGAAACAGTTCCTGGCGGTAGTGCTGCAAGCTTTTTAATAACTTTTGAAGACGGTACTAAAATTTTCCATGCCGGTGATACTGGTTTATTTGGTGATATGAAAGATATTATCGGAGGTATCTATAAGCCTGATATAGCTTTACTTCCTATTGGTGATAAGTTCACTATGGGTCCATTTGAAGCGGCTCTTGCTTCCATGTGGATAAATCCTAAAGTGGTTATTCCAATGCATTACAACACTTTCCCACCTATAGAGCAAGATCCTGCTATCTTTGCTAATTTCGTAAGTCAATTTAACCCTAACATTGATGTAGTGGTTATGAACCCAGATGAATATTTTGAGTTTAATCCTGAAGATTATCAGGATTAATTTTTTTCATATTTTTTTCTTTGATGATATTCCTCATCGATGTCGCATTTTCCAGATGGTAACACCCTTATAATGTCATCGAGTGTGAGTAAGTCATCTTCATTTATTTTATTTATGATTTTTTTAGCTATTGCTTCTTTTTTTGTAAATCCTGGTTTTAAAACAACAAAGTTTTCACAATGTGCTTCAAGTGCATCTATAGGACCCACCATTATTCTTTTTCCTTCATAATCTACAATTCCAATTGCTAGTTTGACTCTTGCTCCTCGAATATAGTTACGATGACCTCTTATCACGAATGATCCTTTAGGTAAAAATTCACCAGATTCCGGTGTTTTTGAAACTTGGTCCGGATGGACCCAAAATACGTCCTGTGATGTGAAGCCCAATGACCAAGCAGATGAAAATGATGCTGCGAACTCACCAGATTCTTTAAGGATATTGTCATTTAATTCAGTTCCATTTAGTTTTATTGCAGTTGATGTTGCACCATGTATATCTGCATGTAAGTAAATATCATTTGGTTCCAAATATTTTTTAACGATATTCTCATTTGTGTTGGCATCACGGCCTCCGATTACTAAAACGCCCTCGGAGCTTAGGAACCATCTTAACTTTTCATACCATTTGAGATTTTTCTTAACCCTCTTTTTAGGGGTGGAAATGTTCTCCATGGCTATGTCTTTTTTAGCTTTGATGTCTTCCAATTGCTTTTTAGTATTTTCGATTGCGATTAATGCACCTTTTGTTTTTCTTTTTGCTTTTTTAGCTTTTTCATAGTATACTTCAGCATTTTCAGGAATAGGTACTTTCGGATCAATGTTTATGGATGTATCGTCAATGTTTAATGTAAGAACTCCCATTTTGTCTATGGACTCAAAAATTTGCGCTTCGGGCATGCCTTGTTTTTTGGCATTTTTCAATGTTTTTCCAATTTCTTTGAAAGAGTAGTCCTTACTCCTTGCTGTGTTTACAACATTAATAATGTTTTCAATGGTAGGGTAATTAGAATAGATTACCTCTCCTTTATGTTGACTTTCTTCGATGGTAGTATGAAAATTATCAAGTGTTTCTTGTTGTAAACGTAATCTTTTTTCAAACTTGTTTACTTTTTTATTCCATGCCGCTTCTTTGACATCTTTTATGCTGGTGTTTACTTTTTTTGAATAGAATTCGTCACATGCTTCATTGAATGTTGAATAGTTAGTTTTTTCAAAATTTTCATATTTGTTTAAATCAAGTGGAACAACGTCTTCTTTGCTTTCGCTTTTAACTATCTGTGGCTTGATGGAATTATTTTTTAAAGTATCGAATAGGTTTGTCAGACTTTGGTATAATGCATCAATCTGATTGTCATTGAGTTCATTGTTTGGTGTGTTTTTTTCTATTTCAGTGATTCTATTTGCCCTTTCAATAATTTCTTCAGCATACAGGCTGCCTAAACCGTTGACTGCAAGGGTTCTTACGACATCACTGTCAGACTCGAACAATGTTTTAAAGTCTTCGTGGCTGACAGATATTGGATTGATTCCTCTTTCTTCAGGGAACTTGTATTCTTTTTTAGAGCTTATGTCTCTGTCGCTCCATTGTTTCCTTTTCAGTGGTAAAATGATATTGTTGTCTTCATCTAAAAGAATTATATTTCCTTTGTCAAACAGTTCCACTATCAATGTGTAATACTTGTCTTTTTTAACTTTGATTTCAACCACACGATCGAAGTTGTGCTGTTTAACACTTACGACATGTGCCCCTTTGATTCTTTTCCTTAGAAGCATAGGAAATGTTGGCGGTGTAGTTGGATTTTCAAGGGGATATTGGCTAGTGTGAATTCTAGAGCCACATTGCATTACCAAATCCACTCTTCCGGTTCCAGGAACATGAAATCTCATTACAACAATGTCTTTTGTAGGTTGAAATGATTTATCTACCCGCGCACCACTTAACAAATTATCTAATTCATCACTTATCGTATAAATGTCTACGTTGGACATGGACTTCATTATAAACACCTTTCATTTAATCAATACTTTAATATATTATAATCACTAAAATTATATTAATCTATTTAATTTATGGAGGATATCAATGGACACAACTATTAAAGTTACAAGTATTCATATTATTTTTGCTCTTATTTCAGCTTTAATTTCCACTGGTTTGACATTAGGCTGGTTCGGATTTAAAAATGAAATTTTTGCAGGATTTGCAGCATTAATTATATTGTATTTTGTCGGCCAATTTTGCCAAAAAATAGCTGGGGATGAAATTTCCGGATTTTCCCAATGGTTATGGGATGGAATTTCACCGTTCTTCTTTACTTGGGTTATTGCATACACCTTGTTTGTAATGTATTTATAAGCCCCCGAAGAAAATCCATATAAATACTATTAATAATGCAGTAATCATTAAAACTGGAGCTATAATCTTACTGACAGCCACAACTGAACTGATTGTGGATATTAATTCGGTTGAGTTTTTTGGACCGAATGTGTTAAGGTTTTCAATTTTTTCAGTTCCAGTTCCAACTTCTACTTTTTCTAAATCATCAATCGCTTTGTTAATGCCTATTTTTACATATTCTATAATTTCATCTCTTTTGGCAATGCCTACAGGATTATAACCTCTTGAGAGTGTATTTACAGTGTGGGTATCTGTTGTCATTACTTCAATTTCATCAATATCCAAATCACTTACAGCGTCGATTATTTCTTGCCTAAAACCAATTTCCATGTTGTTGGAATCAAATAGGACGTATGCAGTTTTTTGCCCATCTACTTCAATGACCATGACTTTAACGCCGCTTTCACCGATACCTTCCTGTTTATTTAAGGTGGACATGTTATCATGCCAGCATCCAACTTTAATTGTTCCTTTGGATTGATTAGGATCAATTTTATCTATCACTTCAATTAAATGGAACACTTCCGCATTTCCAGGAAGGACTTCACCACTTTCAGGAGCAAATGAGTTGTGGCAATCTACAATTATTGAATCTTCTACCTTACATTTGCTTCTACTTTGTGCCATCATTGTCAGGCCGACGCCGAATTCAATATCATCTACAGCTTCAGGCGCAAAAGTTGATAGGATTACCATACCGTCATTGAAAAATTGCACTCCTATATTTGCTTTTTTTGCTTGGTATCTGACAAATTTACTTGCATTTGGTGAATATTCAACATGTTTCAATCCTTTTTTCACACTGTTTTCAATTTTATCTATTTCTGAGACTGCAATTGGGTTGAAATCGTGAGTTGAAGGTCCATGTGCAACCATTGTAAAGAAATCAAACTTATTGGCAAGGATTGTTGGCATATTTGATCCTCCTAAATCTCCGAGAGGTCCTGGATGAACTGATGGAGAAATAAACAATGCTTTTATTCCTTCTTGAGTTTTAAAACTAACAAATGTAACAACTGTATCAATCGCTTCACTCATATTCTCAAATAATCCTTCAAGGGAGTTTGATCCTTCGTTCATGTGTGCGATAAACAAACTTAATAAGTCCAAAACCCCAATTCCCAAGTTTTTCTTAAATGGGGAAGCAATGATTTTGATAAATGCATAAATTGCAAGCACGAATATTATTGCCGCAATTATCGCTTTCAGGGTAATTTGAAGAATTATAGGACCAATAAAACTGGTGTCGGCAGTAATGAACATGATAAGAGTATACATTGCTAAAATGAGTAATGGTTGAATGATACCTGCTCCGGCCGCAATTGTAAATCTTACATTGGATGTTGCCCAAAATACTAATGTGTTGAATCCATAGATTAACACGCATCCAAATAATAATGAATTTAAAAACAATTCCCAACCAGTAACTCTGGAGATAACTCCTCCAGCAACGATGACCAAACATAAAAAGGTCATTGAAAGTGCTGATAAAAACATTGAATGTTTTATTTTTAAGTTTATTCCGCCCATGCTGCTGATTGTTTGCTGATTTAATGCACCGCTCATAATTGATGTGAATCCGAAAACCATTAAACCAAATAATCCTCCATAGAAAATATCTTCCAATATTCCATATGAAGGGATCGGATCGATTAAATAATATGCGCTGCCCATTAAACAACTTATAATTACCATTACTATGATTGAATATTTAGTTTTTGGCAGGGTTTTTATATATTTTGATAATCCTGCAACGCTACTCATACTTGACATATTTTTCTCCAATATTATTGTTACCCATTAAATTTATTAAATCTAAAAATTTTATATATTGTTAGATTATATTTTTTTTAATTAAAATAAATTATTATATTAAAGGTGTATAAATGGAAAAAAAATTAGATGTTCCGATTAAAGATGAAGACTTAACTGAATTAAATGCTGGGGATGTAGTTTATTTAACAGGCAATATTTTAACTGCAAGAGATCAAGCTCATAAACGTCTTTTGGAAGAAGGCGCTCCTTTAGATATTCAAGGAGCAGCATTATTCCATGCGGGACCAATTATATCTCAAAAGGATGGAGATTATGTAATGGTTGCTATAGGTCCCACCACATCCATGAGAATGAATCCTTACCAGAGTGATGTTTTGGATATGGGTCCAAAAATTGTCATAGGTAAAGGTGGAATGGATGACACTGTCAGGGAAGCTTTAAAAAGAAATAAAGCCCTTTATGTTGTTGCTACTGGAGGATGTGCAGCATTATACGTTGATGCTGTAGAAGAAATAGAAAGTGTGGACTGGCTGGACTTAGGAATGCCTGAAGCTATGTGGAATTTAAAAGTTAAAGATTTTGGACCATTAATAGTTGCGATGGATAGTCATGGAAATAGTTTATACGATTGAGTAATACTCAAAACCTAATGCTTATATATAATATCTGTATATAGTATATTTTAATTTACATGAATTTAAAAATATTTTTTTGGAAGTGTTACAATGGCTGATATTAGTGAATTAGCAGAAAAAAAGTTGAAATCTAGAATGACAAAAATTAGAAAATGTAATAGGGAACCTGAAGAAAAAGAAGTATTTTCAGAAAAATTTGGGGTTTCTTTTGAGATGGAATTCCAAAACAAAAATCCTGATAAGCTTTCAGATGGTATAACTATCATCACAAGTCCTGAAGGTAAAGTTTTATTTGCAGAATATTTCTATGGAATTCCTGAAGAAGAGGAATACACCACTGTTCCTGTCACTGAAAAACAATTAAAATCAATTTTAGAATTCTTTGAAGATTTCAAATTACAATTAGATGATTCTGATTAGATGATTATTAATAATTCTTTGGATGAAGTTAAAAAAAGAGAAAATGCCCTTTCAATTATTAAAGATATAGTTGAAAGTAAAGGCAGGTCTTCATTATTTGATTTAACTGGATTGTCAGGTGGATTTATTGCATCACCTTCCGAACTTAGTCTTTTGGAGACCTATGTTGGGCCAGCAATTTTTGAAGATGATCTTCAAAAAGTTGGAAAAGAACATATGGGTGGGGAGAAAGTTCTTCCAGTAAACAGGACTTCATCCGGTATATTGGCTACAATATTAACTTTAGTTAGTAAAGATTCTAATGTTGTACATTATCTGGCTAAATTACCTGCACACCCTTCTATTCCAAGAAGTTGTAGCTTAGTGGGTGCCAATTATTTTGAAACTGATGTATTAGATGAATTTGAAATACCTGAAAACACTTCACTGGTTGTCATTACAGGTTCTACAATGGACCATAAGGTGATTGATGAAGACGAATTTAGAAAAGTTATTGAAATGGCTCATGAAAAGGACATACCGGTCATGGTTGACGATGCTTCCGGAGCTAGACTCAGAACTGTTGTATTCAATCAGCCTAAAGCCTGTGACATGGGTGCAGATATTGCAATAACAAGTACTGATAAGTTAATGCCCGGTCCAAGAGGTGGGCTAATGGCAGGTCGTAAAGATTTAATTGATGAGATTAAAGTTAAAGTCAGTCAATTCGGTCTTGAAGCTCAACCGCCAGCAGTTCTAGCAATGTTAAACGGTATTAAAAATTTTGATGAAAAAAATTTAGTGGACAGTTTCACTAGAAAAGATGAGTTATTCGAATTATTAAATGAGAAATTTGACAATTTCGAAACCACTCCTACTGGAGTAATGATTTCACCTGAAGGGTTAGCTAGTGAATTAAATGTTTCACATAATTTGTCAGATCATGATGTAGCATTTGTATTTTCATTTATTCTTTTAAAAAATCATGGCATAATCACAATTCCTGCTGTATCTATGCCTGGTGCATCACCAACAATAAGGTTTGATTTATCCACAAATGATGCATTTAATTTGGATTTAAATGATTTGTATAAAAAAATAGAATCTTCATTTAATAAACTACAGGAAGTAGTTATTAATGAAGATAAATGTAAGGAGATTGTATTTTAGTTTTTGATAATACATTCTCCGGAAATTACTTTTTCTAAGGTTCCATCAATTTTTTCAACAATGAGCGCACCTTCTTCATTAATGCCTATGATATAAGCATCAAAAGGGGTGTCGAATGGTTTTCTCACTTCAACAGTTTTTCCAATTGAATATGAACGTTTTCTCCATTCTTTTAGGATAGCTTCATAGTCTTCCCGATTGAAAAGTTCATTAATTAGTTCAAACTCTTCTAAGAATGTTTTAATTAAAAGATGTTCATCACATTCTTTTCCAAGTTCATCTTTAAGGGTTGTTGTTATTTTTTGCAATTCGTCAGGGAATTTGGAACTTTCTAAATTAGCATCAATGCCAACACCAATTATCACATTTTCTATTTTATCAAGTATTGCTACTGATTCGGTTAAAATTCCACAAACTTTTTTGCCTTTTATCATTATGTCGTTTGGCCATTTAATTTCTGGATTTTCAACTCCTATTTTTTCTAAAGCTTTTGCAACAGCAACTCCAGTAGCCAATGTGATTAATGGAAATTTAGATTGATCCACATTAGGCTTTATTATGATTGATAACCATATTCCTCCTAATGGGGATTCCCAATCTTTTCCAGTTCTACCTTTTCCCAGAGTTTGTTTTTCAGATATGATTACTGTTCCGTTTTCGTCATTTTGCATTGATAGAAATTTGGCTATTGTGTTTGTTGAGCTAACTTCATCGTAGACATATAATTTTTTACCGATATATGCTGTTTGTAACTCTTTTGAAATTTCGGACGATTTAATATGTTGGGTTTCTTTTTCACCCAGCTCTTTGACAATTTCTGAAAACTCATCAATATCAATATTTCCGATTTGATTAATCACGTCCTCTGAAAGTGTTTTTTCAGTTATTAATAGCTTTTTAATTTCATCATGCATTGATTAATCTCCAAATTTAGTTTTGGCTTTGCTGTCTTTTCAAATCGTTCCTATGTTTAATTTCATTCTGGTAAACTCCGACTGCTGCTGAAATTGCAGCCATTTTTTTACTAGGCATGAAAGTGGATTTCAATTTGTTAATGTATTCAGCATCTTCCTCAATGACATTCACCATTTCAATGTCAATTTCTTTTTTGTGTTGATCAATGAAGTGTGTGTTCAAGTCTCCAGATAGGAAATTTGGATTTCTTAAAATTGCCTTATGGAATGGAATGGTGGTTCTTACACCTAAAATAACATATTCTCTTAATGCCCTTTGCATTTTTGAGATTGCGTCATTTCTAGTTCTGCCGTAAGTAATCAATTTTGAAATCATTGAATCATAGAATGTTGGGATAGTATAATTCATGTAAACTCCACTGTCTAAACGTACACCAGGTCCTCCTGGGGATCTGTAACCTGTGATTCTTCCAGGGTTTGGTGCAAAGTCATTCAATGGGTCTTCAGCATTAATACGGCATTCGATTGCATGTCCTGAAACTTTAATGTCACTTTGTTGATATGTTAACTCTTCGCCTGCAGCAATTTTAATTTGCTCTTGGATTAAATCAGTATTAGTAATGAGTTCAGTAATAGGGTGTTCCACTTGTATACGTGTGTTCATTTCAAGGAAGTAGTATTCTCCATTGTCATATAAGAATTCTACAGTACCGGCACTTTTATATCCAATATATTCAGCAGCTTTTACTGCACTGCTACCCATTTGTTCCCTAAGTTCTTCTGTCATGATAGGGGATGGTGCTTCTTCCAGGAGTTTTTGATGTCTTCTTTGAATGGAACATTCCCTGTCTGCAACATGTATTACATTTCCATATTCGTCCGCTAAGAGTTGGAACTCGATGTGACGTGGTTTTTCAAGGTATTTTTCAATGAATACTGTGGAATCTCCAAAGTTGGTTGCAGCAACTGATTGTGTACTTTCAATAGCTTGAACAAGTTCATCTTCACTGTATACTGCACGCATACCGATTCCTCCACCTCCTGCGGAAGCTTTTACGATAACCGGATATCCAATTTGATTTGCAATGTCTTTTGCTTCTTCAATGTCAGTTACTCCTTCAGGTGTTCCTTCAATTACTGGAACTCCTGCTTTTTTCATGAGAGCTTTTGATGTAATTTTATCTCCCATTTTATGAATTGCATCTCCGGACGGTCCGATAAGTTTAATTCCATTTTTTTCACATTCTTCTCCAAGTTTCGGATTTTCAGCTAAGAATCCGTATCCTGGGTGTATAGCATCTGCTCCACAATCTTTTGCTATGTTCATAATTTTCTCTATATTCAAGTAAGATTTTGCTGGAGATGGATTTCCCAATGGGAAACTTTCATCAGCATATTTAGTATATAGAGAAGTTTTGTCTGCATCTGAATAGATCGCTACAGTGTCTATACCAAGTTCACTACATGCACGCATAACTCTTATTGCGATTTCTCCTCTATTTGCAATTAATACTTTTTCAAACATGTGAAAACCTCAAAGTAATTTTTTTATAATAATATAATATTATATATTAAATAATTATTAAATTTGTTGATTTTTATGAGAATTACTAAAAAAAAGCATCTGGAAATGAAACTTCAATCTGTCCCTCCACATCCAAATCCAAAAGTTGGCCTGGAACAGTATTCAACTCCGTCTGTAATTGCTTCCGATTTGATTTGGAATGCTGCTTCACTTGGAGACATTGAAAACAAAAATATTTTAGATTTGGGCTGCGGTAGTGGGATATTCACTATAGCTTCCTCATTAATGGGTGCAAATATGGCATGTGGTGTAGATGTGGATGGAGATTCGATTCATTTGGCTAATGAAACTTCACAAAAATTAAAATTGGATAATGTAAATTACATTTTAAGTGATATTTGTGAGTTTGATTGTAGCTTTGATGCAGATACGGTCATTCAAAATCCTCCCTTCGGATCACAAAGAAAAGCCAGACATGGTGAAGATTTGAATTTTGTAAAAAAGGCTATCGATTGCAGTCCTGAAGTTTTATACTCATTTCATATGGCATCCACTGAAGAGTTTTTAATAAATTTCTATCGGGAAAATAATTTGGATATTACTCATATTTTTAGATATAGTTTTCCAATTCCTAAAATTTATGAGTTTCACTCTAAAGAAAAACAGAATGTTGATGTAATTGTATTCAGGGCGTTGGTGGATTTTTAATTTTTAATTTTCTCTTTTATTTTCTATTTTTTTATATTATAAAACAATACCTTTATATAGTGGTTATTACATATTTTATATTAATATATTCTCTGAGTATAAAAAAGTTGGTAGCATAAAAAGAAGCTACGGATATTATAAGTGATATAATATTTTGTAAATGTGTAAGTCTATTTAGTGATAGCTATATAAATGTAGGGTAATCTTTATATACTTTGCTTAACATAATGTTTAGTAATGTATAAAGATGAGCTATCTATATTTATTCCAAATTCATTTCTTTCTGAGTCTAAAGATCTCAAAATTCGTAC
>NZ_CAMJCX010000038.1 GCF_946404245.1 uncultured Methanobrevibacter sp. | reverse complement strand
AGTCATCATTGTAACTGTTTTCGGAATAGCCCCTGCCCATATCCCTTTCGACATAACTGCGAGGATTATCCTGGAAGCTTCTGTGATTCATCATGTTTGAAAATATGATGTCCTCAACCTTTGATGGGTCGGAAATATTTTCGATGCTCATCAGGTTGTTGTCATAAGCGCTGAAAACGGAAACTGTCCCAACATTAAAGAGTCTGGCCAGGATACTTTGTGAAGTGTTGATATCCTGAATTGTAGTGTAGGGCATGTAATTCTTCTTGGTTGACAGCAATCCTGATTTAATGATGATTCTTGAATCTGTCAATGTATACTCCAATGAGTACCATTTAAGAAGCTGCCAAATGATATATAGTATTATAATAAGAATGACTACAAAAAATGCTATTGCCGCATATCTGGTTAAAGGAAGTTTAATTTGAGAAATCAGATAAACCTGCATCCTGCCTATGAATTGGATTACCATAGGAGATACCATAAAAACAATAGCCAATAAAACAACACCAAAAATAGCTTTTTTACAACCTAAAAACATATTAGGCTTTGTTTTATAAAGAACTCTTTCATTAGTCCTTTCATCATTTTTATTAAATAACATAATTATACTATTAGAATTTACTTTTAAATATAGTTTTACAAAAAAAGATTGATAAAATAAGCCTCAGCTCGCCCATCATTCATCACATATCAGAGCTCATAGGGTTCATCATTGGCTTATTTTTTAAAAAATTTATCCAAACATTACTCCAGCTTCGGTTTTGTATAAATCATCCTCACTGGTTTTGCTCATGACTTTTTCTATTGCGTCCATAAAGTCATCCACAGTAATCTTGTCACGCTCTTCACGGATAGCAAACATACCTGCTTCAGTACAAACAGCCTTTAGGTCAGCACCTGAAAGTCCGTCTGTTAAGCTTGCAAGCAAATCAACATCCGCTTCTTCATCGAAGGACATGTTTTTGGTGTGGATTTTGAGAATTTCTCTTCTTCCTTCATCATTTGGAAGAGGGACTTCGATAAATCTGTCAAAACGACCTGGACGTAACAATGCAGGATCCAAGATATCAGGCCTGTTGGTTGCACCGATGATACCAATATCTCCTCTTGATTCGAATCCGTCAAGTTCTGCAAGAAGTTGCATCAAGGTTCTCTGAACTTCCCTGTCACCGCTGGTGGAACTTTTAAGTCTTTTTGCAGCTACAGCATCAAGCTCATCTATGAAAATAATAGCAGGTGCCTTTTCCTTTGCAAGCTCAAATACTTCACGTACAAGTCTTGCACCTTCACCTATGTATTTTTTAACGAATTCTGATGCTACGATTTTGATAAATGTTGCATTGGTTTCATTAGCCACAGCTTTTGCAAGCAAGGTCTTACCGGTTCCAGGAGGTCCGTATAAGAGTATACCTTTAGGAGGTTCAATACCAACTTTTTCAAATAATTCAGGATGGGTTAAAGGTAATTCAACAGTTTCCTTAACTTCTACAATTTGCTCTTCTAAACCACCGATTTTATCATAAGTGATATCAGGTTTTGTTTCAATTTCCATTCCAGAAACGTTAGCGTCTTTTTCAGACGGTAAAATTTCAACTATACCGAATGTTTGTTGGTTGAGTGCAACTCTTGAACCCGGCACCAATAATTTTTCATCTAAGAATTTTGAATAATTAACAAGGAAACTAGGCCCTGTGCTACTTTTAACAGTCATTCTATGATCGTCTAAAACTTCAGTAATTGTAGCTAACACTAAAGGAGGGGATCTGAATCTATCCACTTCTGAACGTAGGGATTTGGTTTCTCTTTCTAATCTAATCTTTTCATTTTCTATTAGGACTTTATCCTTTTCTAATTTCCTAACTTTCCACATTAAGTTACTTTTAGCTTTGGATTTTTCTTCTCTTAAAGAATCTATTTCCTCTTTCAAAGATTCAACCTTTTCAATCAATTGCTCTTTTGAAGAATTTTCCAAATCATCGAAATCATTCATGTGAATCATCTCCAGTTAGTTATTATAAATTTCATATACATTTTACTTTAATAACAATTTGTAATTTTAAAGTATTTAAATGTATTCATTTTAACTCATACTAACAAATATTAATAAGGAATATTATATATTATAATTAGAAAAAACATAGGAAACTGATTAATATGGAATGCGAAATATGTGGTAAACCAGTGCCAGAACATAACCCAATAAGAGCAAAAATTGAAGGATCAGTTATGGTTGTTTGTAAAGAATGTTCCAAACTCGGAACAATACAGAAAGCACCACCTAAACCAAAATATGTGCAGCAAAAAAACAAACAGCAAAAAAATACCCCAAGAAGGAATTATTCTAGAAGAGATGAACCTTCAGAAGAGTTAATCGAAGATTTTGACATTCAGGTTAGAAAAGCAAGAGAATCTAAAAACTGGTCTAGAGAACAGTTAGGTAAAAAAATCAACGAAAGGGTTTCAGTCATAACCAGAATTGAAACAGGAAAAATGACACCTGATGTGAAACTTACAAAAAAACTAGAAAAGGCGTTGAACATCACATTGCTTGAAAAGGTAAACAACGTGGATTTAAATCAATTCATAAACAGTTCCTCAGGTGAACGTACCCTTGGAAACATAATGAAAATTAAAAGGAAATAGCTATTTTTTTAGATAGCTATTCAATTTCTCATTTTTTATAGGCTTATTGCCTCCTTTAATCTTATAGTCTATCATTCCCTCATTTTTAGCTTTGTGAGAGTGATAGCCCGGAAACAATTTAGCATCATCCAACATGCTTTCAAGTTTGACGTAGCCGTCATATTCATCACTGACAACAACCACGTGTGCTGGAGGATGAATTTTTTTAATCTGCATAATACTTAAAGTAGGATCTTCCTTTACAAAAAAAGCAGTTGCAACATTTGATTTTGTTCTAAGAGTGGAATTTAAAATACTTTCAACCAATGAATCTGCAAATTTTGCATCTATAACTCTAGGTTTGGTCTCCAAATTTAAATTTCCATGCCTTTCCATATCTGCAATTGCACTAAGTAATTTTGAATTGTTTTCTCCTCTAACTAAAATTAAAGCCATAATAATCACTATTTAAAAAAATAAAAAAAGAAGGTGAATCACCGTTCTTGGAAA
The DNA here is from genome assembly GCF_946404245.1 of uncultured Methanobrevibacter sp. Lineage (GTDB taxonomy): Archaea > Methanobacteriota > Methanobacteria > Methanobacteriales > Methanobacteriaceae > Methanocatella. The sequence goes on along the minus strand of NZ_CAMJCX010000038.1, from coordinate 12,950 downwards.
GATTTCAGTAATCTGCTTCTAAATACAACAAGCAATATAAGAATAATACCTACTGCCGTTTGTATACTGCCCAGAATGTTTAAAATATTTCCATCAACTGGTAAATCCCATGAAGGAGAAGACCTGTCACCAGGAAGCGCATTATAATAAACACCAACAGCTTTTGAACCCTGTTTAACGTTTATGTCCTTAGGTTCAACATGATCCACACCCATTAAAAGACCGTTGTTAATAGCCCTGTTAATTGAACCTGCTATAGCAGATGCATCATAACCATATTTCGCAACAGATGCTTCAACAATTTCTTTGGTTGTTGCTGCTAAACCCTGCTTGTCACTTCCATAAACCGATACACTGACCGCATCGGGACTAACGGTTAATGCACTGCCTAAAGCCTCATAAGCATAAACAACTCTTAAATCACCGTCACATACCGGACATTTGTCATATCTTTCAGATGCAGGATATCCTACACTCCATCCGCAGTCATCACAAACTTTGGAATATTGCTCATCCATAGGATAACCGGATTCATTCATATCTTTAGGCGTAAACATGTCTCCAGTGGAAATTCCAGAAACTAAATTGACTCCACCACCACCGTATTTTTCACCTGAATCATTAGCTACTTCACCCATAGCCTCTGATAGAATGGTGGTTGCTGGATAGCCATCACGAATCATTTTTCCAATATTCATTGCAGTCTCTTTCCTAACAGTATCCGCTGTACCGTACAACGGATTTCCCTCAGTATTTCTCAAGTGAATAATAGCTCCTTTTTGACCAGGCTGCAATGTAGCTATACCACTGTTGTATGGAGTAACCTTAATAGTATTTGTCGCATCCTCAACGGTGATAACATACGCATCATAAGACCCACCAATTGCAGCTCCCATATTTGGACCACCGACAAGAAGACGAGCCCCTTTGTATCGTGAAGCAATGGAAGCGGCAGAAGCGGCAGAAACATTATTTTCCAGACTTGCAACAGCATCTACAATAGAATCCAACCTTGTATCTGAACTACCAGTACCCCCGGAAAGTACAGCGAACTGATTGTTTTTAGACATTAAAAATGTTGACTGGAACATGTTATCCGCAAAGGACATACTCCCTGCCGCAGCACCATTAGGATCTTGACCGGTAGGGTCAGTGATTACAATGATGTTACAGGTAGCTGCAACGGTACTGATGGACAAGAAAAATACAAATAATAAAATAATTGATACTTTCAATTTATCCATTTAATCACCCATTCATCTTAGCAGTATCATTTTCCAATTCAACAGAAGAAAAGTCTTCTATAACTGTTACTGTTACAACACCAGTATTTTTATCAACTTGAACATCAGCAGCCGTAATAGGAGTTACTGATGTACCCGGAACCGTCGATTCCGTTGCAAATTCCTGAGCCGTCTGCAGCGCATCTTGAAGGGATACCTCTCTTTTAGAAGTTTTCAAAACATCCCCGTAGATTACACTACCATCCCTAAAACCGGCCTGCATCACATTTGCCCTTATGGTATCAACTGGAACTATGTCGTTTCCTTTAACGATAATTCCTGATATTGGAATACCATCATTAATCTCACTGGATGATGCAAAAGCCACATAAGTAATTAAACGACCACAAAGAATTAAAATAAACGCAAGCAATAAAATAATTAATGTGTCTCTTCTAATCTTTATAAACATGTTTATATCCTCTTACATATTATTCCGTGACAGAATAATTTATACATTTATTATATTAAGTAAATATGATATTTAAATTATGTCTTTCAAAAGTGATTCGGCAGGGTCCATCCCTTGAGCGCCTATCAATAGTATGATGTCATCACCATCAGCTTTTTGATATGTTTCGCTTAAACATTCTTTTAAATTTTCATAATGAATAAAATCAATATTATTCTCTTTTAATGTATTGAAAAAGACTTCACGCTCTTCAGCAGTGACTACATTCAAATCATTGACGACATCATTGCTTGAAGATAAAATCAGCTCGATATTGTCATCCATAGATTCGCAAAGCGCTTCAACATTTAATTGATTGATTTCAACACCTCTTGAACCTCTTATGGCACACACGACAAATAGCTTCTGATCATCCTTCAGCAATTTTTTTGTCTCTGAAATTGTTGCCCTTATGCCATCCGGATTGTGGGCAAAATCATCATATATTACAGGAGAATCATTCAATTTTGCAAATCTTCTGTTTAATGCCTTATAAGATTTAACACCTTTTTTTATACTTTCAATATCCAAACCCAATGAGATTGCTGCTCCAACAGCTGACAGGATATTTTGTATGAAATGATATCCTGTAAACGGCAGTTCTTCAGCAGTCAAAATGGATTTTCCGCCATAAATGATTTCACTGCCATTATAGCATACTGCATTTGGACTGTCAATTTCAGACATTGAAACATAAAACGGATTTTTGGCATCCAGTTTCATTACCATTTCATCATCATGATTAAGTATGCATACTCCGTCGCCAATGGCTTCCGGAACTGCAGAAATTTCATCGAAAACATCCTCAATTGAATTTACAAGACCAATATGATCCATTGCTATGTTTGTTATAACCGCAACTTTAGGATTTACGGCAGCACTCATCAGCGCCGCATGATTTTCCATCAGATTTCCTAACCATCCCTGTACTTCGGACACCTCTATTACCAGATAGTCCAACTCACCGTTTTCCAATACCTCATCAGATATTAATTTGGAAACCATCGGATCTATCAAAGTATTGAATTCTGATTCGCTGTCAGTATTTGTAAGTACATGATAACCTGCAGTTTCTAATATGTGATAAATTAAATGTGATGTGGTGGATTTGCCATTTGTTCCTGTAATGACAATATTTGTTGAATTTGGTGAAAACTTGTCGATAGTGTGAGAAAGTGCATATGCATTTGCCAGTTCAATCTTATCTGTAACAATCAGTGGGAAGTTAAGTCTTTCAGCTTCCTCAATAGCACCATCTTTAGGGGTTTGAGTGATTAAACAGGCAATGTTTTTGTTAAATGCCATCTCTATTCCTGTAGCATTAATCCAATGCCTTATTACAATATCCCCAGTATGTGCATCATTTAAAAATGTGAACTTTCCTGTAAAACCGTCAATTGAAAAGAAATCAACATTACCGTATAATTTTCCACCTACTGATTTAGCCAAATCTTGTATTTCCATTTTATCCCTCAACTAAAATATGTACATTTTTGCCAAAATGCCTATTATGCATAGTAACGCTGTAGATCCCCAATAAGTTAATACTATTTTTACTTCTGACATTCCGTAATGATTTAAAGTGTGATGCAGTGGCTCTACCGGTAATTTTATGATATGTGCTCTGTGGAGTAAACTTACAACTACGGAAAGGATTGGAACTCCTAGGGCTAAAACTCCGAAGTAAGGAATGTCTGCCAAAATTACTGCAGCAGCATATCCTGTACCCAATACAAATGAACCTGTATCTCCCATAAATATTGAAGCAGGGTGCTTGTTAAACACTAAAAATCCTAAACAAATTCCTGCAAGGATTAAAAATACAGGGATAACATTTGGAAGTGCAAATAAATATCCGTATGCACAGCAGGCAATAGATGCAATTCCCACAATACCTGCTGCAAGGCCATCCATACCATCGATTAGATTAACACAATTAATACAACCTAAAATAGCTATAATTACTACTGGAATAGTCAAGAGACCTAATTGAAATCCGCCTAAAGATGCACCAACGCCAGTTAAAGCAAAGAACAAACCTAAAACGATTTGACAAATGATTTTTTCCAGTTCCTCAGGTTCAGTCTTAATCGGAACTTCACCAATTACTTCGACTTTTCCTGATTTAAGCAAGTCATCCACTTCCGCTTTTGCTTTTGGAGTTGCAACACGCACTTCCTCGCCAGGTTCGACATCCAGTCTTCCCAATGTAATTACTTCATTTGAAGTGTTTACAACAATCTTCTGGATTTCCTTAACCTTAAGCCCTATCAAATCATCCACCATACCTACAATTCCTCCTGCAAGCATTATGAATGACAATAGTAAAATAGGAGTGTTATGATAATATAATGCAATTATCAAACAAATAGTAAATAAGAATGCAATTCCCCCCATTGTTGGAGTACCGCTCTTATGTCTATGTTCACTTACTATAGGATTATCTGCAATCCTTGCTTGTAGCAATATTCTTTTAATGTACCATGTAAAGAATATTGTAGCACATAATGTTATTAAAAAAAGAATTAACAAATCTGTATTAGTCATTATACCACACAATAAATCTTTTAAACTACTAAAATATCTATTGGTAATACTATATAATTATAACTTATAACACAGATTTACATTAATTTTTCAACTAATTTTTCAAGTTCATCCTTTGAATTGGCACGGGCAGTAACTCTTTGATAACCCTCAGGACCATGAACAACAAAATCATTATCTTCAAAAGACTTGACCGGCTCTTTAGGAGATGGGCCTTCATAATTGCCAATCGGAATTTCAGTGGAGTAATGATATTCCAATTTATCTGAAATATTATGTAGTGAAAATTCACCAACGGCCATATTGACAAGTTCACATAAAGAGTTTACACCACAGGTAGCTGTAGTTAAATATCGGGTACCATTTGGCCTTGTATTCACTTCAATGGCATATAGCTGATTGTCAATTTTGGAGTACATGAAATCCATTTCGAATATTCCATCAGAACCCAAGTTTTTGGCAACCTTATAAGCAGTGTGTTGAACCAAATTATTGTCAAGCCCTTCAACCATACAAGGACCTGTCTTTACCTTATTTAATGGATGAGTACCTTCCAATGTGGTTTCTCCCTTATATATTGGAGGTAATGCAACATATTCCCCATTGAAACCCAATACCTCAATGGATATTTCTGACCCCTCAATAAATCTTTCACATAAAGCCTGGTCAAAAGTATTGAAGTATTCTTTAACGTCCTCAATGGTCTTTGCCACTTTAATGTCCTTGCCTCCCTGGCCTTCACCCTGTTTTAAAACTACAGGCAAATCCAAGGTAAGCTCTTCAGGACTGTTTAAAATCTGATAATCAGGAGTGGCTACGCCAATCTGCTGATAAAACTCCTTGGTTTTGATTTTATTGGAAGTCAATTCAACTGCTTTCACATTAGCTGCAACTACGGGAATGCCGTATTCCGCTTCAACTTCCTCTTTCATATGTGCAACATCTATCAGCGGCGGATCGATTCCAATTAAAGGCACGATTGCATCCACTTTTTGCATTAATGCTACCTGTTTTGGACCATCCATTCCCCTAGGAACAATAAATACCTGATCAGGCAAGTCTAAATTAATAGCGTTCTCATTTGATTCTGTGAGCACACTTTCAATGCCTTTTTTTCGCACATACCAATCAATATCATCATATAATCTTGAACCAATAAATAAAATTTTCATAATATTATCTCTTTTAAAATATTTACAAATTCATCTGCAGCTTTTGCAACTTTTGCAGTTGGATTGTCTGCATAATCCATAGATTCAGGTTCGATTCCAACAAATATTATCCTAAATTCAGTATCCCTTTCAAGATATCTTACAAAAAAGGATAATGACATGGAGTGTGTTGAAATGCCTATGCTTGCAAAATCATATTTGTTCACTATTTTCATAGTTCCCGGCTCCTCATCCATCAAACATGCATCAACAATGATTAAATGGGTCGGTTTTTCCTTTCTGATTTTGCCTGTGAAGTTTTCTGGAACTGTTTTAGCATCGATGAACAATAATTTTTTCTTATCTTCAATGTTTTCATCTTTTAATTTATTAATTATATATGGCCCTACACCATCATCGCACTTAAGCTCGTTTCCGACACCCAATATAATTAATTTCTCACAGCCATCTAAAAAATTACCTAATTGAGATTTAAAAGACATATTATCACCTTTAAATTACCTTTGTTTCAATACTTTCAATCCCATTTCCCATTATATACTTTAATTTTACAGTTATATATTCATTACTTTTTAGGGATTTTGCATCAAAAGGTATTAATAAAGCAGGATTCAACATTGGAGTCGGACCGCAAATAACATTATCATTAAGCTTAGTAAAAGTAGTGATTTTCAATCCGTTTACGATTCCATCTTTAATTGCTTTAAATGATAGCTCTACTTCGAAATTTGGATCAATATCCTCTGAAAAATCAAATTCTGAGTATATCATCATGTCGGAGAAAACTTCATATTTCGCATTTTCATCCCAATGAACGTACTCCCTTTCCATATTGACCAGTTCAGCTGAATTAATCACACCCTGAGGAATGATTTTGCCAGTTGGCTTAAGGAATTTTTTAGCATGATTCAGGACCGGAACCTGTTCCTCATCAATCAGAGCGGTATCCATCATTTCACAAACAATCAAATCTGCTTTTTTATCAAATTTATAATCCAAAACATTACTGTTAATAACATCAATGTTATCAAAACTAGCCAAATTTTCTTCTGCACATCTTGAAGCGCTTGAATCTATTTCTATGGAAATGATTTCCTTAAATTTGGAACTTAAAAAATAGGACAAAATTCCACTGCCACATCCCAAATCATAAGCTAGTTCATTATTGCCATCATATTCACTGATAGCTTGAAAAAAAGCGGATAACCTTTCATTATCCCTTATTAAATCAAAATGATATGGGGTGGCTTTAAATTTCATGAAAAAAAATAATTAAAAGAATTTAATGATGGTGGTGTGCAGGGTCATGAGAGTGACCAGGTTCACTAAATTCTTCACCGTTAGCGGTACTTGTAAGTTTTACGTGTTCAACACCTTTAAGTCTCATTATTCTTTCGGTTAAATCACGAATTTCCGCAATATCCCCATTTACAACAACAATTTCCATACAATATTTGTCAGTCATGTGAATGTGCATGCTTGTGTTGATTTCATTTCTGAAACTGTGCTGAATTTCTGCTAAGTTTTCCATAACTCCAGTATAATGATGATCGTAGATAATTGTTACAATACCAATTCTTTGACCTTCCATGGAATTCATCCATTGGTATCTTACAATATAATCCTGAAGAGCATCACGAATACCTTTTGAACGTGATTGGTATCCTCTTTCTTTCAAGACCTCATCAAAATCTGCTAATAATTTTTTTGGTAATGACATACTTATTCTCATCATACAAAAACACATCAAAATCTTTAATTATTAATTATAATTATGTACTTTAAATATATATAAATATTATGATTAAATTGAAAAAAAATATTACTAATGTAATAAAATTTTAAAAAAAAATATTATTCGACGAGGAGGTAATACTCCCCATCATCCTTATTAATGGATTTTAAAAGCCCTTTATTCTGAAGAGACAATATGATATGATACATTCTAAAATTAGTTAGTTTCAAGTCCCCATATAATAAATGGCCTTCCAAAGTATATTTGGAAATTAAATTTTTGTCATCAACCAATTCTTGAATCAACTTATATGACTCTTTTTCTTTCATATTCAACTCTAACTCTTCCAAATCCTTTTTGGAATTAACTGTGTTGATTTCCTTTTCATGTTCAGAAAGACTGGCCTTATTGTCTTTAAACATGACTAAATCCTTAGCTGACAACTCTTCCAAAATTTCCACCAAATCATATTCATGAAATCCTAATTCCTTCCTTAAAACACCTACAGGAACGCCGTCAGGATATTCTATGTTGAATATTTTAATTTGGTCCAAAACAACTTGTTCGTTTTTAGTAATGGTAATCATATAATCAATTATATCAGTCAATTAATAATATTTTATATTTTGATAATACTTAAATATTTAGGTTAACTGCATTTCATTTTGCAAAGCTTTTGCTTCTTGCCTGTTCTTCTCTGCATTTTCTTCAGGAGTTAAATCATAGGGTCTTGTAAAGAATAAATCAATATCGTTGACAACTTGACAAATTGACATATGCAATAACTCTTTTAAGGCCAAACTCTTTTGAACTCTGTTTAAAGATTCATCACCATATATTCTGTCATGGTCTTCTTTATAACTCTGGCGTATAGTTACAGGGTCCAGATCTTTGTTAAGCTGTTCTTCATCATATTCTTCAGTCAAGACTAAAAAATTAATAAGTTCTTCCTTTTCATCTGCAAAATCATTTTCATCATCAGCAATGACCTCATGGAAATATTGATAAACAGATTGGAAAACATCTCTTGAAACATTCCCTCCAAGGATATTATCGATGAATAACTCAAAAGATTTTGAAATATAATATTTGCCGTTTTCCTTTTTGGTTTTGAAAACCAGTTCGTTTTCCACATTGGCAACGTATTGAGTTATAACGATGTCCTGGCCTTTCTCAAAGGTGTTGGTGTTAAATTTAGTATTGTTTAATTTGTAATCGGCATTGACTTTTAATGCATTTTCAACATTTTCGATGTCTTCTTTTGAAATTTCAATAAATTCTTCAACCATAATTACTCCCCATTAATTGATTATATTTTCATAAATGTTAAAAGTATTTATCTATTAAATTTAAAAAATAAAATTATGACCCCGAAAGACATTCTGGACGAACTAAAAAAATTATCCTCACAGGATAAAATTACAAAACAAGAATTAATGGAGATTCTTAAAAGATATGCTGCAATAATATCAGTGCAAGATTTAATGCTCGCTTCAGCATACATACGAAAGGATGGGGAATATGTTCAGGCACAATACCGTGAAAAATATCTGGAAATCTATATAAAGTATTTTATTTTACGTATGAAAGAAGTTTTAGGAAACGACAGTTACGATAAGCAAACCGTTATTGATAAAATCTCCCTTTACGAGTCATTTCCAATGCTTAAAAGAACTTTTGAAAAAGAAAGAATATCCCAATCCGAAGATGACAAATTCCCGTTAATTTACGTGATTACATCACTTTATACAACATTCATTTTAGAGGAACCAATTCATCCTGTAGGTAGTGAGTTTCCAGGAAGTCTAAAAGTGGAAGAGAGAAATGGAACATATTTATGTCCCGTTAAAGATAATCAAAAGGATAATGATGATGCAATTTGTCATTTATGTCTTGCAGAGCAAACCCCAGATATTTAGAGTGATTTGATGAGAATATGTCTTTATGGATCAGGAAGTAGGAAAATAAATAAAAAATACACTGATGAAGCTTATGAATTAGGCCGCATTATGGCTGAATACGGACACACCCTTGTTTTTGGAGGAGGAGATACCGGAATGATGGGGGCATGTGCAAAAGGAATTCACGACAACAACGGAAAATCACTTGGAATAGCTCCAGAATGGATTGGGAACTTTGAACCATTATGTGAAGAGTGCAGTGAATTCATTTATGTTGATTCAATGGATGAGCGAAAAAACAAGTTTGTTGAAAATTCTGACGCATTTATAATAACTCCCGGAGGAATTGGGACACTCGACGAATTTTTTGAAATAATAACCCTCAAAAAATTAAAACAACACAACAAGGAAATAATTGTCTTCAACATTGACGGATTCTATAATAAAATGCTTGAAATGATTGATGAAATGGGCGAGAAGGGTTTCCTTTACAAACAGGAGGAACTTTTCAAAATAGCCAATGATTTGAATGAAATAGAAGAATTCTTGAAAACAAATGAATTGGATTAATAGTTGTAAAATCATCCAAAAACAAAAGGAAATGTGATAACATGATAAGCGATGAAGATGCTTTAAAAATAGCTGAAAAACTGGAAAATGCGGACATTGACATTAAACAAACTATTGAAAAAGCAACAACAGCAGGCTATCTGGGTGAGGATCACTTTTACTGCACCGTCATTGAGGAAGGGGGATATACCCACACAGTTCCGGAGATTTTAGGAGACCGATACAAATCACAGCCCCTGGACAATCTTTATTTCGACATAATCTCAAAAGCATTGGACCATGACGGCATTTACATTTCTCTTGCATATTGCAATTCAAATCTGATTCTGCCTGATGAAAACTGTGATGAAATTATAGAATACGACGATTATGACCTTGATGAAGATGAATACGAATATATGGTGGAATATGGATTAATATCTGCTGACAGCATTAAAAAATTCAAGGTCTATGCGGAAGAAGGAATTGCAGGCCATCAGCCAACTGAGGACATGGGAATAATCACAAACATAATTGACGGCGAGTACAAAGCCTATTTTGCGCTAAGGTCAACCGACAGATGCATGTCCAGCTTTATGATACTTCCGTTAAGCACCGAATATCCTAAGGAACATCCTTTATCATTTAAAAATCCAATTAATAAAATTTTAATAGAAATGATTGATGATGCAATCGTGCCGAAATAAAAAAAAAAAGTTATAGTGCAGTTGGATTTACTGCAGTGACATTATTCAATTTGTTGAATTCAATCAACCATTTATGAGTGTCTGAGAAATCATTATTACCCTTAATTTCTTCATCTGAAAAATCAATAATATACTTATTTCCATTAATTTCTATTATTTCAAAAGAACCCTGTTCATTCACACTTTTCTCTACATAATTAAATGTGTTATTTTTATAAAGAAATATGAAATAACCTTCTGAAGAGTCATTAATCAAATAATCTGCTTTATAATGATTATTAAAAGGAACTATTGTTAAATATTGGTCAGTGCCCATAAATGACTGTAATATGAAAACGCCACCACCTAACTCATCAAATTCATCAGGTATATTAAAATCACCTGTATCGACAGCAGCAACCACGCCAATGGAAATTAAACCTATAAATAGTACCAAGAAAATTTTCTTAAACATTGAATTGCCTCTGATAAATTTTCATTGATAATATTTTTATAAGTCCAGTTATTTATCTATAACTCTTTACCTAATTCATATGCCTTTTTAGGATAATCAGAATATTTTGTCATTGATGGAGTTCCACAACCATAGCCTAAAATTCTTCCCATATCTTCCAGATTAAGATATCTAATTAAGGTATCATAGTGTGACTCCAAAGCATCAAATGTCCAGTCATCAGAATTGTATGCAACAGTTAAAAGTACTGACTTTAGGTGCTTTTGCTGGATTGAAAAGTTTCTTGAACAGAATCTGTCGATCAATATCTTGAGCTGTGCACTCATACCATAATAATACAGAGGAGTTGCAAAAACCAGCATGTCCGCTTTAAGAATTGTTTGTCTAAACTCATCCATATCATCATGCAAAACACATTCCCCTTCATAACCGCAATGGATGCATCCAATGCATGGTGAAATGTCAGCATGGGCGGCATCTATCTCATCTATAGTGTGACCGGCCTCTTTTGCACCGTTAACAAAATTTTCTACAAGCAAATTGGTTGAACCATGTTTGTTAGGACTACCTTTCAATACAACTATTCTCACTTAAATCACCTATATAAATTATTCATATTTAAGTTTTTTAAAACTGTTTTAAATAAGTAGTACTTACCTGCAGGTAACATCACAAAAAATAGATACGTCAAAAGACAACTTAAAGAAAAATAAGAAAACTAGAAAAAATGATTTAAAATCAGCTGTTAAAAATTTAAATTGAAGAGAATTTACTCTTCAGCTAATTTTGAATGGTTTCAGAATTCTGATTATAAGCTTTTGCAACAGCTTTCCACTCGCCATCCATTTTTAACATGAGCAAAACATCAGTGAAATCTATTCTTCCACCCCATGATTCTTCTAAAACCCTGACAACTGCCAATGTTTCTTCTAAAAGCAATACATCAATTCTTCCTTTAAATTCATCGCCAGCTGCAACGCTGTCAACATTGTCATAGAACTGTTCGATTGAACCGTGTTCCAAATCACCGTCAAGATATCCGAACAATACTGCTTCATCTACGAAAAGTTCCCTTGCGTATTTGCTGTTTCCTTCTGCTACACTTCTTACAAATTTTTCTGCTGCCTTTTCAACAGCTTCATATTCACTAATTTCAGATCTCATGGATATTTGTTTTTAAGTAAATCTTTAAAAATAATCTGTAATTTTAAAATTACTTAATACATTTATATTTACTGAAACAAAATAATATTATGAATTTAGAAGACATATGTCCGGTAAGTGATTCACTAGATTTTTTTAGCAGAAAATGGGTTTTATGCATTTTAATGGACATGTTTAGAGGTAAAAAGCATTTTACCGAATTTCAGGAATCAAACCCTACATTAAGCAATCATGTATTATCACAGACCCTGAAATATATGGAAGATGCAGAGCTGATCAAAAAAGAAACAGTTGATGAAAAAACCAGAAACAAAACATCTTACGTGCTTCTTGAAAAGGGTTTGAAAACAAATAAGATTTTATATGAATTAAGCGTTTATTCATTAAATGAACTGGAATGCAGCAAACTAAATGATAATGTAAAAAAAGAGATTTTTGATGATTATAAAAACAGCTTATTTTTCAATGATTAAATCAACATAATCTCCCAAATATTTTTTAAAGATTCTGACAATAGGACCGATTATTATTGCTGATATCACTGTTCCTTCACGAACCCCTGCAAGATATCCCAAAAATACAAATGACAATACTGCAGCAGTTATGACAAAAGAAACATCACAATAAGGCTTGACCTTTCCGAATTCTCGTTTTAACACTTTTGATATGGCCACTTTGAACCACCCCACCCTTAAAGAGGGTGGGGATTCCTGAATTTTTTTCATTTGATTGGTTAATTTAAATGTTTTTTCAGGCTATCCCCGTTGAACCAGCGGTTTAGTATATTAATTGCGGCGTTTATGTCCCTATCAAGTATTTTTCCACAGTTTGTGCATGTCCATTTGCGTGTTTTGACTTTTAACTCTTTTTTTATGTGTCCACAGTGGTGACATGTCCTGCTTGTGTTATGGCTTTTTACGAATTGTACGCCGTCTGCTTCGGGTTTGTAGAGTAGGAATTTGTCTTTTAGTCTTTGTATGAATCTTG
>NZ_CAMJCX010000037.1 GCF_946404245.1 uncultured Methanobrevibacter sp. | reverse complement strand
TGGGTAATGGTCTGGTTTTTAACACTGCCGATTACAATTGTGCTGTTCTTCCTTACAGAATATTCACCAATTAAAATCGAAAACAGCGTTACCGAATCCGGTCATGCATTAGGTTTGTTCTTCTATGCAGGTATTTGGACAATTCTAATTGCAATATTCACAACAATTGCACCTGCAAACGACCCTAAATTCTTCATATGGATTGTAGCATTGGCTATTGTCCCAATGGTTTATGGTGACGGATTTGCAGCATTGATTGGTCAAAAATTCGGAAAAGTCAAATACACAGTATTCGGTGGTACAAAATCTCTTGAAGGATCACTTACCATGTTTGTAGTAACCACTGTAATGAGTGTATTTGTATGGATGGTTTTTGCATCAATCGGATGTGTGATGCCTGAATTCAACATGGTCTACATTATAATGATTTCAGCTGTTGCAACATTATGTGAAGCGTTCAGTTACGGTGGAATAGACAACCTGACTGTTCCTGCAGTAACTTCCATATTATACTATTTGGTAGCTGTATTATAGCTACTTCAACTTATTTTTTTTTTAACATCTATTTTTTGCATTTCAGTAACCTATTTTTGCATCTTGGAAACATCGCCGAATAGCCATTTATATGGACTTTCACTAAGTTATATTAACGAACAGTTAATTGGTGATATGATGGATTTAAGACTTGAAGCTGAAAAAAGAGCGGATGCGAAGATAAAATTCGAAGAAAATTTATATAAATATTTAATTGCAAATACTATAATAGCTGTGATTTGCTTTGTGTTTTTGCAAGGTTTCTCATTATTGTTTTTTGTAATGTTCTTCTGGGGCATTGCAGTCTTGGATGATTTTTTCAAGGCATATCCATTTGGTGAAATGGTTGTTCCAAACTACAGGGAAAAGATGGTTGACAGAGAACTTTCAAAAATGGGTGAATAAAATGAGTGACTTAAGGCAAAGAGCAGAAAAAAGGGTTGATGCCAAAATAAAATTCTACAAGAATTTCACCGCTTATGTTGCTGTCAATGCAATATTGGCCGTCATTAACTGGATTGTCACTCCCGAGTTTTGGTGGGTCATGTTTCCAGTGTTCTTCTGGGGAATTGGTGTATTCGTTGACTTTTTAAAGGCATTTGTTTTAACCGATAAATTTGAAAGTGAAGACTACCGTGAGAGAAAAATTCAAGAGGAAATGGAAAAATTAAGGGAATAGAATATGAAGGTAAATTTGTTTGTTTCAAGAGATATTGAAGAGCCTCATGCTGATATACATACCAATGAGTTGACAGACAATATATCAAAAGCAATATCAATTTTGGAAAGCGATGATGTAAATGACATGTTGGCCGTCAAGAGAGGATCTGACATTGCACTTTTGGAATTCAGTGACGTATTCATGTTTAGAGTTGAAGAAAAGCAGGTAAAGGTATACACTGAGAATAATGAGTATCTTATTAAAAAACCGTTATATCAGCTTGAGGAAACTCTGGACAGTGACTTTGTAAGGATTTCAAAAACCACTATCGTTAACCTGAAAAAGATCGAACGTGTGGCCCCATCATTAAAGGGAATGATGTTCATACAACTTAAAAACGGCTTGAAGGACAATATCTCAAGAAAATATTTGCCGGATTTTAAAAAGGCTCTGGATTTGTAGGTGTTAAAATGAAGGTTACAGATATAATTGAAAGTTTGGCATTAGGTGCTTTCGTGGGTTGTTTTATAGGATTGCTGGTTGCGGTTATGATTTCACTTCAGGCAGGTCCTCAAAATATCAGTTTTTCAGGTGTTGACATTATTAATTTATTTTTGGGATGTATTGTTGCGGGATGGGCATTTTCCCTGACAGGTCTTATTTATGAAAGGGAAGACATTGCATTGCCTTTCCAGATACTCTTCCAGATGGGAATAGGAATGACAGTGCTGTTTTTGATAGCGATATATCTGAAATGGATGCCGATTGAGTTTGGAATAGGTCCGATTATTACATGGATTGCAATTGCTCTTGTATTCGGAGCCGTCTTCTGGTGCGGTTTTTATGTTTACTATTATCTGCTGGCTCGTGATTTAAATAAAAAAATAGTATTAAAGTAAATAGCCAAGCTATTTACTCTCTTTTTGAATTTCTTTTATATCCTATTGCAAACAGTATGGCTGCAATTACAAAAAACAGTATGAAATACTTATAATTGTCTTCAACCTGCTTTGGCACGGATTTGGTTTTATTCAATTCGTATGCATTTTTATCAGTTTGCACATCACCAACCAATGATGGTGAGTTTCCAACATCCCCTCCCTGAGCATCAGGATTTTGGGTCATTTGAGTTGAAGCATTTGCATAAACAAAGTTTTCATTAGTATTTTCACTGCTATTTTCAGTTTTCACAGGATTGTTTGTATTCGGTTTTGAATTTTGATTATTTTCAGGCTTTTTGAACTGATTTTTCAAGTCATTCAGTGAATTGTCAGGGAAATAATCTTTCAGCAAATCTGAATACTTGTCCAGCAGATCAACATTCAATCTATTGAACAGATTTGATTTGATTGTTGATGATACCTTGCTTCTTGATGTTACGTTGTTCGGATCGATTACTGATGAGTCGTTTGGATTTTCATCTCCCCAGTCGTTGCCGTCGAATTGGGTGTAGAGATTGTATGCATCCTTCCATTTTATGAACACTTCCTGGCCGTACGGGGAAGTGTTGTTGGTAATTAAATTGTCATGCACTTTTATCACGGTTTTTGTATTATACATTGGTTGCTGGATGTAGAAAGATCCTCCTGTTTCATTACCGTTATTGTTCATGATTATTGATTCCTGAAGGTTGAAATCTCCTGAAACCATTACCGCTCCGCCGTTTGTTCCGGCAGTATTGTTTAGGAATATGCATCTTCTGATGTCTGATGTCCCTGACCAGCTGTAGTATGCGCCTCCCCATTCATCCGCATGGTTGAACATGAAAATGCAGTCTTCAACATAGCCGTATCCGTAGACACTGACTCTCACTGCCCCTCCGTCACGATGGGCTGAATTATTTATGAATACACAGTTGTAGATGTATGAATTGGCATAGCAGGTGGTAATTGCCCCTCCGTCATGGTCTGCATGGTTGTTGATGAACAATGAGTTGTTTACCAGCAGATATCCTCTATTTGCTTTGGTACCGTAGTTGGATATTCCTCCTGCATTTGTATCATTCATAGCTGTGTTGTTGGCAAAAATGCAGTTATCCACAGTTACGTGTCCTGTTTCTATTGAAATTGCACCACCAAAGTTTTCAGTAAATCCGTTGATGAAAGTCAGGTTTTTCAATGTAATATAAACATCAGGACTTCTTATGAGGAAAATGCTTGACTTGTTCTCCCCATTGATAATGATATCGCGGGGATCACCCTTTCCCTGAATGGTAATATTTTTAGTAATCAGGACGTTGTGTATCTTGTATTCTCCTGGCTGGACTGTAATTTTAGTGTTGTTTTTTGCATTGACTATCTTATTTTCTAAGGATGATGATGCATCCTTCAGCAGTCCCTCATGACAATTTGCCGATTCGATAGTGTCAGTGGTGTTTTCATTTGCGCTAACTCCACTTATTGAGAACAATAATACGATTGCCAATAATGCAATTAACAGTAACTTCGTTTTTATATTTTTCACCTCCTTTTTTCGGATAAAAGGATAGTTGATATTAACATTTTTATTTTTAATGATATATAATTATACTCATAACATTAAATTCGATTTTTCTTCATAAAATTTGTTATACTTATTTTACATCATTATTATGTATTATTTGATGGTTTTAAGGACATATTGGTATTTTTTCAATATGAAATAATTTTCATTAATTAATTTCTGTTATTTGGTTTTTTTATCATTTAAAGAAATTTAAAAGTTTTATTTTTTTTATTTTAAAAGTTTATTATGTGATTTTCATAATATAATGTGTATTTATAGTTTATTAATTAAATTAATGAATTAAATTAAAAATCAATAAACGATAATATTTATATTGCAGTTCGTATAATAAATAATAATCACTAGTATAAATTTCAGTTAATTTATTGGGCGAATTCCAATAATTTTCATTTCATATTAGTATCAATTTAAAAAATAATTAATGGAGATATAGATAATGAATAACAAAAAGATATTAATGTCTTTTCTTTTAGTTGTTTTAATTGCAATCTCTCTAGGTTCAGTTTCAGCAGCAGATGCATCTGATGATGTTGTTGCAAACGCAACTGATGTGGCTGTAACTCCAATTCAACCTACTGAAGCAACTGTTGAAGCAGTTCAATCTGCAATTGATTCTGCTAAAACTGGAGATATCGTAGATATAAGTAATAATGCAGAATATGATTTCAATGATAGTGGTGTAACAATTACCACTTCAGGCATTACTGTAGATGGTAAAGGAACTACTACAATTAAAGGTTACGGTGACGGTAATGGTCTCATTGCCATTAAAGCACAAAATGTAACCATCCAAGGAATCAAATTCATTGACACCAATCCTAAAAACAATTTCACCTACAATGGTAACACTGCAGGATGGGGTATTAGTGCTAATGGTGCTGCAGGCGGTGTTGTAAAAGACTGTGAATTCACAGACTTTAACAGTGGTATTGTTGTAATGCAAACTATCGGTTTTGACATTGAAAACAACAACTTCACTGGAGGATACTCAACCAAATTAGCAAACGACCCTACTGTAAACAAAGAACAAGGTTCCAAATCCTTAAACATTTACAGACAATCTGCTCAAGTTACTGTTAAAAACAACAGATTTATCGGTCCTATTCTTGATGGTGTATCCATTGCACAAGGTAGTGGATCCAACCAAGTTATCGACAACTACTTTGAAGGTAACTGTTACTCCATCTACTTCGGAGGAGCATCTACCGCTGGTTCCGTAATCAAAGGCAACACTTTCGTTAACTGTGGTTTCTTCAAAGAAGGCGACATCAACTGGGAAGGATTACCAGTAATCAGTATCCAAAAATCATCCGATAACATTACTGTTGAAGACAACACTTTCAAAGCTATTAACAACAATGTTTTAATCGCTGCTGAAAAAGGTAACGAAGCTCACGGTTTCCCAACCCAAATCGGTAACATCAACGTTACTGGCAATGTTGTAGAAAAATATGACGAAGACGCTAAAAACATCACATTATTCCATGTTTTAGTAAGAGACAGTTCAGCTTTAGAAATTACCACTCCTATCAACGTGACCAACAACGTTTTAGCTTCAGATGTTAAAGGTGTTTCAATCAACTTTGACGGAAAAGAAATTTTCTCCGCTTCAAATGCTTACTTAAACACTACTTTAGATGCAAACAAAGTATACAGCAATGAAACTTTATACGGCACTACCTTAACTGTAGATGACGTTAAAGCTTATGCTGGTAACGCTGCTAAAATTGTACTTACCTTAAAAGACTCTAACGGTGTAGGTTTAGTTAACAAAGAAATAATTGTTACTTATGCAGATAATTTCATCAAAGCATACACTAACAGCCAAGGTATTGCTGAAGTTCCAATCATTGAAAACGCTGCTGTAACCAAATATGTAACTGCAATATTCTTAGGTGAAGGTAACGTATATCAAGGTGCTGTTGACACCGCTAAAGTTGTTATTTCCAAAAAAGCAACTACTTTAACCGCTGCTAAAACTTCTGTTTCAGGTAAAGT
Source organism: uncultured Methanobrevibacter sp. (assembly GCF_946404245.1). Classification (GTDB taxonomy): domain Archaea; phylum Methanobacteriota; class Methanobacteria; order Methanobacteriales; family Methanobacteriaceae; genus Methanocatella. Next base: position 10,619 of record NZ_CAMJCX010000037.1, on the reverse strand, counting down.
TAAAAAAGCTATTAAAGTAAAAGTTACTTTAAAAACTGGTAAAACTGCAATTAAAAATAAAAAAGTAACTATTAAAGTTAACGGTAAAACCTTCTCTGGTAAAACCAATTCCAAAGGTCAAGTTACCATTACTGTAAAAGTAGCTAAAAAAGGAACTTTCAAAGCAGCTTTCAAATTTGCTGGTGACAGTGCTTACAAAGCATCTTCATCCAAAACTGTAAAATTCACAGTAAAAAAATAGATAAGTAATAATTTTATTACTTATTCTTTCTTCTTTTTTATTTTTTTCCTTAAAATTAAAAGTTGGATATCATTATATAACAATTGTTAAATAATAGTTTGTTCAAAAATATTCATATCGATGGTGAAAATTATGAAAACGAATAGATTATTGTTGTTGATTTTAATATTATTTATTTTATCTTTAGGTATCAACTCTATTTCCGCAGTTTCTGCTGATTTAAATGATACTAATGTGAATAATACTGTTTTAACAAATTCAATTGATGGGAACTACATTTCATCACAAAGTACTGTTGATGAGGCTCTAGAAATGGCTTCAGATAATGAGGTGTGGGATTCATCATCAGGTCAAACTATTGTAGTTCCTTTTGATGCACAGCATCCAAACGAAGTTTTATTGCCAAAAATTCAACCTGCTATCGATAAGGCAAATTCTGGCGATACAATAATTATTCAAGGAAGTCCTGTGCATTGTCATTTAACTATTAATAAAACTCTCACAGTCCTTGCTGAAGATGGAAAAACTATTGATCCATGTCCACATCATGTTCATGAGGGTTTAACTCAGCATGGTGTTTTTTATATAACTGAAGGTGGAAGCGGATCTGTCATTCAAGGCTTTAATTTTATCAATAAGGATAGGGCTGAAACTCCCTTCAGCATTTATATTAATGGTGTGTCTGATGTAACTATAGCAGAATGCAGCATTGATGATAAAACTCTGAACGTGGATAAATACACTGGAATTATTATTGAAAATTCAAATAACATCAGACTGTCAAATTTAATAATTAACAATACTATCAATGGAATAACCATCATCAACTCAACAAATGTTGATATATTTGATTGTATAATTAATAATAATGAAAATTATGCGATAACTGTCCTTGGCGATTCAAAAAATATCAATATTGCCAATAATTCCATAATTAACAATGGCCATTCCGGAATTAATCTGTCAAGTGCGGACAACATTAACATTTTAAATAATTTCATTAAAAACAACGGTTTAAATGATGATGATAGCGGTTCTGGAATTTATGTGAATACCAATATTACAAAACTAGTTGTCAAAGGCAATATTTTCATCCAAAATGGTCTTCATGCAATAATGTATGATTATCGTTGCAGAAACTTAAATAATGAAAATGGCGCTGATCTGTTAACTGATATTGACAATAATTACTTCGAAGGACATTCATCAATGATGATTCATCACAGAATTTATGTCGAACGCAGTTATGGTGATATCAAATATGATTCTGAAAATGATGTCTACGGTAATGTTGGTGAAGGAAGTTACGTCGATTCCAAATCTTATGTATATATGAAACATGCATTAATTTTCAATGATGTTCCTTGCGGATTTACTTATTATGCTACTGGGATTCCTTGGACTTTAACCGCTCCGGGCAACAATGGTAAATACGACTTATCCTTAAAGTTGGTTATTAGTCAAGTTAAGAATGGATTATATCAAATTTCAATCATTGATTCAAATGGAAATGTGGCGAAAGATTTTAATTCAGTCACAATTCCAGTATTCCTGAATGATTTCTCAACAGTCATTCCTCAAAGCGGTGATATCTATAAAAATGTTTCACTTGTTAATGGGGTGGGCCTTGCCGATTTCAGAAGCGTTTATTCCTCTTTTAAATCTACAGGCAACATAATAACTGCAGTATTTCCGGGAATTTCTGATAAGGTTGATAATAGTTATAATGTTCAATTATCAGTAAAGGATTCAAATATTCCAATCAATCCTTCAACTAAATTAACCGCATCCAAGCTAACCACATTTCCTTTATCTGGCAAGTATTTGTCCGCTAAACTTGTGGACAGTAAGGGTAAGGCAATTTCCAATCAAAAAGTTACTTTTAAATTTAATGGAAAAACCTATACTGGAAAAACTAATGCTAATGGTATAGCTAAAGTAAAAGTGGATTTGACATCTAAAAAAACTTATTCAGTAACTATAAGTTATGCTGGAAGCGATGATTATAAGGCATCCAAAACAACAACAAAAATTGTTGTAAAAACAGGAACTAAAAAATCTAAAATCACAGCTTCTGCAGTTAAAGTTAAAAAGAATGTTAAAAAAACTTTTAAATTAAAACTTACAGGTGCCGGAAAGGCTCTTAAAAGCCAAAAAGTTATAGTTAAATTAAATGGCAAAAGTTACACTTTAAAAACTAACAGCAAAGGAATTGCAAAACTTTCAATTAAGTTATCTAAAGTTAAAAAATATAAAATTTCAATGAAATTTTTGGGTAATGCTAACTTTAAGGCTATTTCAAAAACAACTACTGTAACTGTTTCCAAATAGTTTAAAAGTTAATTCACTCAATTTTTTCTTTTTCTTTTTTTAATAATCTATAAATATAATTTTTTATAAATGAATTATCATGTTATTCAATTAAATTTATAACGATATTTATTTAATCATAAAATATTTTCTATTCATGCATTAAATTCTTTAGATTTATTGAATATACTTTAATTAGATTTTATGGGGGAAATATTATTAAAAGACTTAAATTTAATGGAGTAATTCTTTTAGTTCTGATTTTTTCGATATTACTTATAAACACAGCGTATGCCGCAGACAATGTCTCTGCAAATTCAACAATAGCCGATGATTTCAGCTCAATTCAAAGCATTATTGATGAGGCTGAAGCGGGAAGCACTATTCATCTTGAAAACAGGACTTATCTGGGTAACGGTTCTGCAATTAAGATAAACAAGGACATTAATATTTATGGGGTTGACTCATCAAGCACAATACTGGACGCAGATTACAAATCAAACATTTTTGTGATATCAAAAAAGGTCACAGTAACTATTTGCGAAATAACTTTCATAAACGGTAAAACCTCTGCAAATGGAGGAGCTATTGAAAGTAACGGATTTTTAACTGTTAAAGATTCCAAATTTGTTAATAATTATGCTGATTATGGTGCACTGAGAGGATCAAGCGGTTCATTAACTGTTTACAATACTGTTTTTGAAAGAAATTACGGTGACGGCGGAGGGGCTGCAATAGATTCCTATCAGACAGCTACAAAAGTTGTAAACTGTACTTTTTTAAACAATAATGCTCATGAAGGAGGGGCAATTTACAATAGATTCAGTGATATTCAATTGATAGATTCCAGTTTCATTAACAATTCAGCTACAAGAGGTGGTGGAATTTACAACAACAGGGGATTTTTAACCATAAAGAATTCCAAATTCTACTCAAACACAGCATCCCATTTGGGCGGTGGAGTGAAAAGCTGGGGGTACTGCGAAATTTATGACAGTGACATCAGGGGAAATGTTGGCCAGTATGGTGGAGGAGCTTACATCTCTGACTTTACAATGACTATAAAAAACACCATAATTGACAATAACTCTGCTGAAGAAGGCGGGGGAGCAATTTCTGATTCCTACGGCACTCTGATAATTGAAGGTTCAACAATTTCAAATAATCATGCTGTTTTGGGCGGAGGATTATGCGGAAGTACCGGAGATATTTTTGCAACTGACTGCATCCTGTCCAATAATACTGCTAGCGATAACGGCGGAGGAATATCTGCTTATCTGGCTACAATTGCAGGAGTTCAATTTACATCCAATCTTCAAAATGTTATTTTAGCAAACAATACTGCTCCAAAAGGTGGAGGCTTGTATCTTGCTACCACTGCAGGCAATTTTGACAATGTTCAGTTAATTAACAACACTGCAAATGAAGGGGGTGCAATTTACAATATCGGAAACTTGAATTTCAATTCATTCACCTTAAACTATAACCATGCTGATGTTGGTGGTGCAATTTACAATAAGGGCACTATGGACATCACAAATTCCAATTTAAGCTTTAATTCTGTTGCCGGCCGTGGGGTGATCTATAATGAAGCGACTTTAAACGTGATTAAATCAGAGATGAATTCCAATATTGCTGAGAATGGAGTTATTTATAATGTTGCCAGATTGAATTTAACCAATTCCAAATTTTCCAGCAATAAGGCAAATGGTTATGGTGGTGTTGTTTATAATTTGGGCAGTTTAAATACAGTTTCAAGTGAATTTAACTCAAATCAAGCAAAACTTGGTGGCGTAATTTATAATGCAGGTAAATCCACATCTGTTTCAAATTCAATGTTCAACAGCAATAAGGCTGAAAGGGCGGCAGTGATTTACACTACTGAGGACGTTTCCATTTCAGATTCTCGTTTTGAAAACAATAGAGTAACCCATAGCTTAGGCATTATTCAAGTCCTTAAGGGAAATATTGATATTCAGGGCTCCGTTTTCAAATCAAACACAGGTTCGGATGAGGGTGGAGTCATTTTCAACATTGACGGAACTATTTTAATAAATAATTCCCAATTCATATCCAATGCCGCATTAAGTTATGGTGGAGCTATCGACAATGCTGGAAATCTAACTATAATCAATTCATTATTCGATAAAAACCAGGCTTATGGTGCTGGAGCTATTGACAATGGAGGAAATCTGAAAATAATTAAATGCAACTTCACAAACAACAAGGTGACTAAAAATGGTGGAGCAATAGATAACAACAATATATTGAATGCTTATGGTTGTATTTTCGAAAACAATGTTGCTGGAGCTGAAGGGGGAGCAATCATCGCCAGAAAGGATATTAATCTTACTCACTCTGCATTATTCAACAATAGGGCTTCCAGAGGAAATGCAATTTTTGTTAACAATCAAAACAGCAATCTGACAGGTAACTGGTGGGGAGAAAACAGTCCTGACTTCAATGCATTGATTTCAGGTAACATTTCCGATGATTTCGATTGGATTGTCATGGACTTAAAGACAACAGGTAAACTGATGCAATATGAGGCAATCAATGTTGTTATCAGTTTTAATCACATAACAAACGCTAATGGAACAGTATCTTCATTAAATTCTACTGAATTGTTGCCTGTATTTAAAGTGACTTTGACAGGTGGAAATGCTTTGTATGTTTGTGATGGATATCTTTCAAAATCAATAACAGTGCCTGCCAAAAGTCCGATTACATTCAAAGCCAATAATCAAAGCTTTTCATTCAGCACTGTTAAAAATCCGTCCAAGATTACCAATAATAAAAATGTAGTTAAGGACTATGACGGCAAAATCACCTTTAAAGTCAGAGTCATTGGAAAGAACGGCAAGGCTGTCGGCAAAAATGATGTTGTTGTCATGAAAGTTGCAGGAAAAACCTACAATGTTAAAACGGATAAAAACGGCTACGCCTCAAAGACATTTAGCTTAACTCCTGGAAAATATACAATAACAGCAACCTATAAGGGATCAACTGTTAAAAACACACTGACTGTTAAAAAGGTCCTGAAAGCTAAAAGTGCCACTGCGAAAAAATCCAAAAAGATAAAGTATACTGCATCATTAAAGTCCAGTAAAGGAAAAGCCATTGCAGGCAAGAAAGTCACATTTAAAATCAATGGAAAGACTTATTCTGCAAAGACAAACAAGAAAGGTGTGGCTACAGTCAACTTCAAGAATCTGAAAGTGGGTAAATATTCAGTTATTGTTAAGTATTTGAACTCACAGGTCAAAACCACCTTGAAGGTTAAAAAATAGAATTATAAGGATAAATCATATCCTTATTTTTTAATTTTTATGTAAACTGTCTTTTGGGACGCTTTGTACAGTTTATCTCCGAAAAATTTAATTATTGCTTTAAATTTTCCTTTTTTTGTAATCTTAAGCTTAAATGTCACTTTACCTTTTGAATTGGTTTTTCCGGAGTATGTCTTGTTTTTCACTTTAATGAATATTTTTTTATTTTTTAAAACATTTTTTCCGGTTTTTAAAGTAACTGTGTATTTTTTAACCTTTTTCAACTTGAATGACTTTGATCCAGCTGTAATTGCAGTTTTTTTCTTAGTCACTTTTTTTACAGCTGGTTTTGTGGTGTTTTCAACAGGCTGCTTTTTGGTGATATTGTTGTAGGTCAAATTGGTCAATGTCGGATTGTTGCATTCCATTTGGATTTCAGATTCAAAATAGGACATGTTATTGTTGAATGTGCAGTTTTCAATTTGAATATACTTGTTTGAAATGAAGAGGGATTTTCCTTCCTGTGCATCATTATGGTTGAATTCACAGTTTTTAATTGAAGCATCATAAGTGGCGGAATATATCGCGCCGCCGATTTTAGCTGAATTTTCACTTAATGTGGAATTTTCGAGGATTCCGTCTCCCTTAAGATAGATCGCTCCTGCATATGCTCCTGTATTTTTAATGAATGATGAATTTTTTATTGTAACTGTGTTTTCATTTTCAATTGCCCCTCCATATCCGATAGCAATGTTTCTTTCGAATACAGTGTTTTCAACAACTCCCTGTGAGAAGAAATAAACTGCCCCTCCGTCGGATGCCTCATTTAGAGTGAATGTTGAGTTGGAAATGGTTACTTTGTCATTGCAGAAAACTCCTCCTCCGAGAAGCTTTGCAAAGTTATTCTTGAATTCGCAGTTTTTTATAACTCCTCTGCTATCAAAATTGACTGCCCCTCCAAAGGTCGCATAATTGTCTGTAAATTTTGAATCTATGATTGTTGCAGCGTGTTTAAAGTATATTCCCCCGCCAATATTGAGGGTGTTTGTATTTTTCAAATTAATGGATGTGCTGTTTTTTACAACTGTATTGATGAGCTGTCCGTTTTGTCCGCTCCAATAGACTGAAGCTCCTTCAGAATCTGAATTTCCATTTATCAGCACTAAATTCTTCAGGATAACATTGTTTGATTTGATGTTAAAGATTCTGGCTTCGTTATTGGCGTTTATGGTATGGCCCTGCCCGTCAATGATTAAATCATCAATGTCAATATCAATCCCCTTACAAAACTGCTGGTCATTTAGTGAGTTATATGCATAATCCCTTGTAAGGTTTAATACTTTGCTTTGTGATGATGCGTTTATCTCATTGTTTAAAGTTGAAAAGTCATTTGAACCTGCATTTGAAAGATTGTCATTGGATATGTATGAAACAGGTTCGGTTCCATTAGTTTCCACTGCATTAACGCAGGAAACGGATATGAAAATGAGCATCAAAATGCTTAAAATCATTATTTTAGTTTTAATAATCAAGTCCCCCAAAAATTTGTATGGTTATTTGTATATTGCAATTTCTATATGAAGTTTACTTCAATTCAGTTTTCGTTTTTAATATTATTTGCACATTTTTTTTAAAAGAAATAGAAATCTATTAAATATATTGATAGTATATATTTACATATTGGAAAAATTTCAATTGTTATAAAATGAAATTGTGGTTAAAATATGATATTTAAGAGAGTTTTATTGTTATTGTCTTTTTTATTAGTTGCAATGATTTTTATAGGTTCCGTTGCAGCTATTGAAGATAATAATGCTGATTATAATAATTTGACTATGGATTCATCTAACGATATGATAAAAAGTGTAGATGAAAATGAAATTGGTATTTCGACGGAAGAAGATACATTGATGGCATCTCCAAAAACAATCACTGTTGATGCAGTTGGTGAAAATCACAATGAGATGAGTGAAAAAACCATTAAAAATGCGTTAGATAGTGCTGTTGGTGGGGATACCATAATTATTGAAGGCAGTGAATATGTGCATGTCCACAGGACAATTGATAAAAAGCTGACCCTAAAAAGTGAAGTTGGAACTTCATTAAGTCCATGTTCCAGTACAGCAGATTCAGGTTATCATGGAATGTTATATTTAACTTCAAAGGCCAGCGGCACAGTAATTGAGGGATTCAACTTCATTGGTGATGGCATGTTATACAACAATGGGGATTATGCCATCCTGATTAATGGTGCCTCAAATGTGATTATCAGAAACTGTACATTTTCTAATATCGGCTCAGGGGATGCAATCAGAGTGGTAAATGGAAACGGCATAACCATTGAAGACTGCTCAATAGCGGATGCCGTTTATGGAGTAAACATTAAGGATTCAAGCAAGGTAACTGTTAGGAATTCAGACATCAAAAACAATGAAATTGCAGGTGTTTCCGTATCTGGATCAAGTAAAACCACAAACATTGTTTCCAATAACCTTACAGGCAATGGCGTTGGGGTAAATCTGACATCCTCAAACTATGTGTACATTTCAAACAATTACATAGCAAACAATTATCATGGGGTCTATGTAAACTGCAATGTTACAAGAATTGAGATTAAGGGTAATTTCTTCAATCAAAACAGGATGTATGAAGTCTTAAATGATTACAGGGTTAAAAATTTAATTAAATTAAGAATAGGTTATCCTGACCTTGAGATAATCGACAACAACTATATGGTTGGTCTTGAAGGGGCTCAGGAGGAAAGGCCGGTTTATCGTATCCAATATGATTATAAGGGCCCAAACAAAGGTGACTTTGCATATGATTCAGTAAACGATGTCTACAAGTATGTCGGCGACAACAATGGAGATTACGTATCAAACAAGGGTGCAGTTTTCCTGAGATATGTATTTGAAATCAATAAAAACGTTAACTGTCCTGTAATCTTTTATAATTATGACAAAGGTGTCCAATGGTCAATGAGCGGAAACTACGAGCTTCAGCTGAGTGAAATCACACAGGTCAAAAAGGGAATCTATTCAATTTCAATCGTTGATGAAAACGGCAACATTGCAAAGGATTTAAGTTCAGTGCCTGTAACATTTTACCTGAATAAGGCCACAAAACATGTAAAACCTGATGAAGGAGACATTTACAGAACTGTAATGATGGTAAACGGTACAGCAACAGTAAGATTCTATCAAAATGAATTTGCCGAAAGCGGAAACGTCATAACTGCTGTTGTTCCGACAAACGGTGTGAACTTCGATTCTAAGGTATCCAAGACTTTCGCCGTTGATGACGGGGCAATTCCTGGAACACCAACAAACACTACAATAACAGTTTCCGATTTGAACACTTATCCTAACTCAAATCAGCAATTTATTGTTACATTAAAGGATATCAACGGAAACCCGGTAGTCGGTGAAACATTAACAGTCAAGCTCAATTCAAAAACATACTCTCCGGTGACTGATGCTGACGGTAATGCAGTGATAAAAGTTTCAATTGCAAAAGAGGGAACCTATACAGCAAGCATTGTTTATCCTGGTGATGATGTTGACTATGAGCCAAGCAGTGCGCAGGCAAAGGTTACAGTCAAGAAAACCGGTTCCAAAATTGTCAGTTCAAATTTGAACATGATACCTAAAATTGCTGAATATTACTCAATCATTTTGAAAGACGCATCAGGCAAAGCCATTTCCAGTCAGAAAGTCACTTTCAAGGTAAACGGCAAGACATACACCAAAACCACAAACAGCAAAGGTGTTGCCAAAGTCAAATTAAAATTCTCTACAAATAAAAAAACCTATAAGATTGCCATAAGTTTCAAAGGAAATAACAAGTACAAGGCTGTTTCAAAGACTAACAAAATCGTTGTTAAATATTCATCTAAAGCAGCTAAGCTAACCGCTCCTAAAGTCACAATTCCTCCAAAAACATCCAAGACATACACTGTAACATTGAAGGATGGAAACGGCAAGGGAATCTCAAAACAGAAAGTTGTTGTTAAACTCAACGGTAAAAAATACACCAAAAAGACAAATTCAAAAGGTCAAGTAAGCGTTAAGGTCAAATTCTCCAGCCTGAAAACATATAAGGTTTCTGCATCTTATGCCGGAAGCAAGATATATAAAAAAGCGTCTTCAAGCGGTAAAATTGTTGTGGCCAAAACCACTACAAAAATCACTGCTCCTGCTCTTTCAGTTCTTCCGAATGATGCAAAAACATACACTGTAACTCTAAAGGCAAACAACAAGGCTTTATCAAAACAGAAAGTGACCATTAAAGTCGATGGTAAAACTTACACTAAAACCACTGACAGCAAAGGTCAGGCAAGCATAGGCGTTAATTTTGCTGATGAAAAAACATACAGTGTCAATGTGAATTATGCCGGAAACACCTATTATAAGGCTTCAAAGGCAACAGGAAAAATCACTGTCGCTAAATTGGGCACTGTCATTGAAAGCTACAACAGGACATATTCCGTGGATGCACAAAAGGATTATAGGATATCCCTAAAGGATGCTTCAGGAAACCCATTGGCTAATGAGACACTAAGCTATTCATTCAATGGAGGAAACTATTCCCAAGCAACTGATGAAAACGGTCAAATCACATTGGATTTGGGAAGTTCAGATCCTTCATCATTTGAAATAAGAATCAGTTATTTCGGCAGTGATAAATATAAGGAAAGCTCTTCAACAAGCAAAATCACTATTTTAAATGGCACCAGCGTGATATTTGTCGATAGTGGTCTGCCAAATTCAGAAATCCAAAATATCTTAGACAACGCTCCT
>NZ_CAMJCX010000036.1 GCF_946404245.1 uncultured Methanobrevibacter sp. | reverse complement strand
GCAGGAGCAAACATTGCAGGATTCAAGAAAGTTGTTGACGCTATGAACGCACAAGGAATCGTATAGATTTCCTTGTTTATTTTTTCTTTTTTTGAGTTAATAGTTAATTATTTAACTATTGTGTAATGGTAATTTATATTTAGAATAATTAAATTGTTTTTAATTTAATTTTTACTGTTTAATGTATTGCGGATAGTTTAATTTACTCTTTTTATTTTACAAAGTAGGTGGTATCACTTGGTTCATCGTGTTTTTTCACATTTGTGATTTTGCACACTGTCGCACTTCCAATTATTTTAATATTTTTTGGAACATATCCTCTATTGGAATAATCTTCATGTCGTTGGTCATGATAAATTATATATTAAATATATTTATTTACAATAATTATAAATAATATATTGAATATAATAAATGTATCTAATTAACTTTAATATCATGGAGTGTTTGTCATGGCTATGAAAACAATTCGAGTAACTGAAGAAATTCACACAAAACTAGCTCATTTAGGTTTAAAATCCGAAACATATAATGACATTATAGCTAGATTAATCGAGGCGTATGAAAAAATGTATTTTGAAGAATTAAGTGATGAAGAAGCAGATTACTATAATAAAAGAATCAGACTTTTTGAAAATGGGGATTATACTGGCACTAGAAAGATTGATTTAGATGCCATCAGAAAATAATCCTGAGGTACAGTATGAGCTTTTTGAAGATAAAAAAGCAATAAAGTTCATGGATAATCATTCCGATGATGAAAAATTGATAAAAAGAATATATGGTAAATATCATCAATTATCAATTGATCCATATAACGAAGCAGAAAGTTCATTTAAAAGTAGAAAATGTCCGAAATGTAAAAAAACAAGAGTGGGAGACTACAGGATTATATATTTTATCAATGAATCAGCTAAAGAAGTTGAAATAATTGATATTGGTCCTAGAAGATCCATCTATAAAAAATGGGATTGAATTTTTAAAAGTAGGGTGGTTTCACTCGTTTCCCGCACAAGGAATCGTATAGATTTCCTTGTTTATTTTTTCTTTTTTTTACAGACTCTTTTTTAATAATATTTTTAGATATTTTTAACAAACTTTTAAATATTACAAAAAACTGATTTTTAACTATTATTTTGTACTTAAGGAGTTTTTTATGATAGTTAAAGATAGATTATTTTTCGATGATGGACTTTTAGAAAATTCATTCCTATCTGATTTTCGCCGAGGCCTTTTTTTCCTAGAAAACACTAATCAATAACAACTCTAAAATGATTATATTTATATATTTCATTCAATAATATAATTAAACAAGAGTGTTATCTCCAAAAGAGAAACCTCAAACAGTTAATAATGTAGTTTTAATGTCTAAAGGAATGTATTGTGAGGTAAAACTCACAATATAGACATTAATCGACTATTTTTTTGAAAAATCTATTTTTAATTAATGCTTAATAAATCTTAAATATCATGATGATGTAAAATATATATGATTTTTATGAATGGTAAATTGATTAAGGTAATTTTTTTATTTTCTTTACTTTTGATTTTAAGCACATCCGCTGTTTTTGCAGAGGATAATTCAACAGATTTGACTTATTCTTCTGATGATAATTCCATTTCAGATGCAAAAAACATCTCAGACGATTTTAATTTTGATATTGGCGAATGGGCATTGGATGAAAACGGAAATGTTGTTCATATCCCATCAAATAAAAGTCATTGCGATAATGATTTCAGCGTTGAATTTCATGCAAGTAATGGCACTGACCTGAGAAATAATGCTTCAGGCGCAAATCCGACTCAGGATACTTACCCGATTTTAAAGCCTTCCGGATTTGATTCTTGGTGGGATGAATTTGTAAAAGATCCTGCGGCTTTTATGGATAAATACAATCCGCAGCCAAAGGCCCCTCCAGCAACATTTGGCGATGATGTTCAAAACGGCGCATACGACGGGAAGAATTCCTCAGAATTCATAGACTTCATCAATTTTGTTAAAAAGACTAGAGTTACACCCGATTCAATTATAAGCAAGGATGTCAATGTTTTCTATTCTACCAAAAATTTATACGTGGTTAGGATTCTCAATCCTGTCGGTGATTCAGTTGGCAAGGGTATAAATGTCACTTTCATTTTCAACGGAAAGAAAATTATGACTCAAACCAATGAAAACGGTTATGCAAGCTTCAAGTTTAAATCTCAGCCTGGAAGCTATGTCGTAAAGGCATATGCAGGCAACGTTACCTCCAAGCATAAGGTAACTGTCAAGCCGCTCTTCAAGACAAAGGATGTCTCAAAGAAATATAAGAAATCCTCAAAATTCACTGTAAGGCTGGTCAAGCTTAACGGCAAGTCAATTCAAAAGAAAAATATCAAGATAACACTCAAGGGCAAGACCTACACTGTAAAGACAAATTCAAAGGGAATTGCAACTTTCAATATTCCGAAAAATCTTAAAGTCGGCAAATATACAATCAAAACCAGCTATAATGGTTGTGTTGTTAAGAACTGCTTAACAGTCAAAAGATGATTTTATATCTTTTTAGTTTTTTCATTAGGCGCTTCACCTCTTTGGTGAAGTGATTTTATTTTTTATTACTTGTTTTTATCTAATTTGGCGTTAGTCATCGCTAATTTATGTAATATTTTTTTACTTTCTTTAATGTAAAAAATACCTGCCGTTAGTCTCTGATGCATGCTTTAGTTTACATTTTTCGATTATTTTCAAAACATTTATATATCTCTGATTATATACTATTAGTCGGAAGGAAGTTTCCTTCCGACTGTGTATTTAATTAAATTCATTTAGTCAAAATGGTTTTCCACTTTCCATATTATTCAACAAGTGGGCAATGTATTGAAATGATGTGAAAAAATGTCAGCAAAAGATAATAAATTAGACCAGATAATTAAGACAATCGATGCAAACGATATAAAATTTTTGAAATTGCAGTTTTCAGACATTCATGGACTGCCAAAAAGCATGGCAGTGCCTCTTAAAAAGGCGGATGATGTTGAAGACATAGTGAATGACGGATTATTGTTCGACGGATCATCAGTGGCAGGACTTGCTTCAATCAATGACAGTGACCTTCTTGCAAAACCGGACATCAACACATTCTCAACAATCCCATGGAGGCCTGAATCAAAAGGTACCAGTCGATTTATATGTGATATTTTCACAACCGAAGGAAAACCATATGATGGAGATCCAAGAGGAGTACTTAAAAAATCCCTGAAATTGGCAGAAAAAAGAGGATATCAGTTCAACATGGGTCCTGAACCTGAATTCTTTATCATAACCGAAGATGAAAACGGAAATTACATACCTGCCGACGAGGCTGAGTACTTTGACGTGGAACCTCTCGACCAGGGTACCGATATCAGAAGGGAAATCGTTCTGGGTCTTGAAAAACTCGACTTTGATGTTGAAGTAAGCCACCACGAAGTTGCAGCAGGTCAGCACGAAGTGGACTTCAAATATGCAGACGCTTTAAAAACAGCAGATGCTGTAATAACATTCAAGGAAGCTGTCAAAGCACTGGTCAACAAATTAGGCTTCAAGGCAACATTCATGCCAAAACCATTTTTAGGAATCAACGGTAGCGGAATGCACTGTAACCAGAGCCTCTTCAAGGACGGGGAAAACATCTTCTATGACCCTGACACCGAAAACCAGATTTCTCAGGAGGCATTGTACTTCATCGGGGGACTGCTCAAGCACGCTCCGGCTTTATCATCAATATTGTCTCCAACAGTCAACTCATATAAACGTCTGGTGCCAGGTTATGAAGCACCATGCTACATCGCTTACGGGTTCAAAAACAGATCAACCCTGTTAAGGATTCCTGCATCCAGAGGATTGGGTACCAGAATCGAATGCAGGTCCGCAGACCCTTCATGTAATCCTTACCTTGCATTTGCAGTATTGCTTGAAGCAGGTCTGGACGGTATGGACAACAAGATTGATCCTGGTGAACCTACCGAGGAAAACCTTTTCGCATTTTCCGAAGATGAAATTGCAGAAAAAGGAATTTCAAGCTTGCCTACCAGTTTATGGGAAGCATATCATGCACTGGATGAAAATGACGTAATCAAGAATGCCCTTGGTGAAAAGGTCTTCAATCAGTTCTACAATATCAAAAGGGCTGAATGGGATGCTTACAGAATACAGGTATTCGACTATGAACGTGACGAATATCTGAACGTATAGGCTTTCATTGTTTTCTAATGTTGGCTGCTGGATCAATGTGTTTAATCCGGCGGCCAATCAGTAACTTTTTGGAATTTTGTTATTGTTTGGGCATATTGTAATTTTATGAGTAGTTATTGGCATATGTGGAATTCAAAATTAATGATTATTATTTAGGCATATTTATCGGAATTTTAAGTTTGATACATGCTTTCGCCGATTATTTTAAATGGAGGTTTAAAAATGTGCGGAATAGCAGGTGTAATATACAAGGATAAAAAAACTCACCCTGTAGGCAGCGCTTTGACATCCATGCTGGAATCCTTACAGCATAGGGGTCCGGATTCAGCAGGTTATGCAATTTACGGGGGCTTGAATTTTTCTGAAAATTATTATCAGTTAAACATTGAAGTAAACAGGAGAAAAGGAACATTAGACAATTTAAAATCATTACTGACTCAGTTCAGTCAGATATACGAGGAACAGCTAATAGAATCCGTTGGAGATTCTGACGTATACAAATGCAAAATTGCTCTTGATGAATATTCACTTTTAAAACCATGTATACGTGAAATCGATGAGCTGGAAAACGTGAGGGTAATCAACGGTTCACATTCATTTGAAATGATAAAGGATGTTGGAAAGGTAAAAGACATTGCAGAGCGTTTTGACGTTCCATCCAGGAGGGGAACCCATGGGATAGGACATACCCGTTTTGCAACTGAAAGCGGCGTGGACAGATATCACGCACACCCTTACCAAAGCTACATCATACCTGACATAACCGTGGTGCACAACGGCCAGATAACCAACTACTGGAAAATCAGGGATCCTCTTGAACGGAAAGGACACATTTTCGAATCATTCAACGACACTGAATGCATTGTTCATTATATGGCGGACAAGCTTGACCAGGGCTACAAACTCGAAGAGGCTTTGGAGGAGGCTGTCATTGATCTGGACGGTCCTTTTTCAATACTTGTGGGAACACCTAATGGAATTGGAATTGCAAAGGACAAGCTTGGTTTAAGGCCGGGTGTTATGGCCGAGACTGATGAGATATTTGCAATAGCTTCCGAGGAAATGGCACTGCATGATGTTATAGATTCAGACCAGATAGAACAGATCGCTCCTGGAGAAACCAGGGCTTATACAATTTAGGGGGCCTTGCAATGAAGGAATATGTTATTGATGCAAAGGATATGGATGCAAAGGAACTGAACCGTACCATAAAAAAACAGGCTCCTCTGTATGATAGGCTCGTCATCGAAAACCCCGAATCCGGACACAACATCTGTGCAGGCCTCAGCGAAGACATTGACATTCAAATCAACGGTTCTGCAGGATATTTTGTCGGAACCATGGTCAACGGTGCAAAGATACACATTGATGGAAATGCGGGATGGTTTGCCGGAGACAACATGACAGAAGGCGAACTCATCATTGAAGGCACTGCAGGAGACGGTGCAGGACAGGGAATCTACGGCGGAACCGTAATAGTTAAAGGAAGCACAGGCTCAAGAACAGGAGAAATCATGAAGGGCGGAACCGTAATCATCGGAGGAAACAGCGGATATATGACCGGACTTCTCATGATGGGGGGCAGACTCATAATTCTCGGTGATGTGACAGATGATGTCGGCGAGTCAATCATGAGGGGAACCATTTACGTTCTGGGTGATGTAAAAAGCCTGGGAAAGAATGCCGTAATGGAAAAAACCACACTTAAGGATCAAAATGAGCTTAAGGAAATTTTAACCGAATACGATTTTGATTTGACAGATGTTGAATATGCGAACTTTAAAAAAATTGTTAATGCGCAATAGGAGCTAATAAAATGAGCAAACACAAAATAGCAATGGTTGGAACACCATGTGAAATTATGGCAGCATCCAAACTGCAATATTATACTGACAGCCCTATTGATGTTAAACTGGGCTTATTCTGTATGGAAAACTTTTCATACAGATACTTTGAAAATCTTTTGGAGGAATACGGTCTTAAAATGGATGACATTGATAAATTCCAGATTGAGAAAGGATTCGTATTTCTATTGTTAAAAAACAAGGAGACCGTAAAGATACCTCTTTCCGTGGCCAAACGGATTATCAGAAAAAACTGCAGCATATGTGTTGAGCTGACCTCGGAGACATCAGACATCTCAATAGGTTCCATAGGTTCCGAGGACGGATGGTCAACACTTATTATAAGAACAAAAAAAGGAGAGGAAATTGTCAACGGGGCAATAGAGCAGGAATTCATAGAATCAAGGGACCTTAATGAATCACAATTCAAGCTATTGAACAGACTTGCCCAAAACAAGATTTCCAAAAATCTGGAAACCATTGAGAGAAGGGAATTTCTGGCCCGTCCAGTACTGTACCAGAGGGAAAAGTCAGATGCTTCAATCAACAGGGAAATACTGGAGTCTGACTTTTCAGACTTGAAATCCAATGTCATCGACGTCGGGGCATGCGTTCTTTGCGGAGCATGCGAATACGTATGTCCGGACAGTTTGATAACAATTGACGACACCAAGCCTATAATGAGAGGCACCTGCCCTGAAAACTGCCATCTCTGCTTCAGGGTCTGTCCGAGAACATTCATTCATGAGGATTTGAGAAATGACAATTCAAAACCTATTGGCGAGTTCATAAAAGTCCTCTCAGTAAAATCCCTGAAACACACCCAGGGCCAGGACGGATCAATTGTGACAACCTTGATAGACTATCTCCTGTCAAACAAGATAGTCACCGAGGCTCTTGTTGTCGACAAGAAGGACGATCTTGCATGGAAACCATATGCAAAAATTACAAGCGCAATCGATGAGGTTGTGAAATCCGGAGGAACAAAATATTCTGTATGCCCTGTATTCAAGCCGCTGAAAGACATGGAAGGGGAGGTGAATTAGATGTCATTTACTGTTGAGCGTAAGATTGAGATATGCAAACAGAACAACAATCGTCCGGGATGCTGCTGGTATCTGTGTGACAACCCAAAGCAGTCAGCATGCAAGAACTGTTACAGCTGCTATTCAAACTGTCCTCATGACGTATATGAGGTAATCAATGACGAGCCTCTTCCGATACGCCAGGAAAACTGTGTGGGATGTAAAATCTGTGAGGAAATGTGCCCTACACATGCGATATACGTCAGGCCTCTTGCAGATGAGGGAAGAGGAGTATGGTCAAATTCAACAATGGTTGAAATCAAACGAAAAAGCCAGACAGGTTCATATAAGGTCAGGGGCTGCGGTCTCACTCGCAAAATCCCTACATTCGACGACTTGAGCATATTGCCGGCTCAGGTTTCAAGGCCTCCGATCGATTCCTACAGGGAGCCCTGCAAGACTTCAGTGGTGCTTGGGGACCGTTTCGCTGAAAACCCGATTGAGATTGACACTCCAATCATGATAGGTGCAATGTCATTTGGTGCGCTGAGCAAGGAGGCAAAAATCGCACTGGCTATTGGAAGCAGCAAAGTCGGTTCAATTGCAAACACCGGTGAAGGGGGAATGCTTCCTGAAGAGAGGCATTTCGCAGACAAGCTGATAGCACAGTATGCGTCAGGCCGTTTTGGAGTCTCTGCCAGCTATCTCAACAATGCTGAAGCTGTTGAAATCAAAATAGGTCAGGGTGCAAAATCCGGTATGGGAGGACACCTTCTTGCCCATAAGGTAACCGCTGAAGTTGCAAGAGTCAGAAACATTCCCGAAGGCACCTCAGCGTTGAGTCCTGCAAGGCACATGGATATTGTGGGACCTGAGGATCTGGGAATGAAGATTGACCAGCTTCGTGAAATCACAGACTGGAAAGTGCCGATTATAGTAAAATTCGCAGCCGGAAGAGTCGAGCAGGATGTAAAAATCGCTGCAAAAGCAGGTGCAGACATCATTGTAGTCGACGGTATGCAGGGAGGGACCGGTGCAGGGCCTGAGGTGGTCACAGAGCATGCGGGAATCCCTACAATTGAAGCTATCGTAAAGGCCGATGATGCCTTAAAGGACATAAATCTCAGAAGTGAGGTTAGCCTTGTGGCTGCAGGTGGAATAAGGTCAGGGGCTGACGTTGCAAAGGCAATAGCTTTAGGTGCCGATGCAGTTTATATAGCTACTTCTGCATTGATTTCCATAGGATGCAAGGTCTGTCAAAGTTGTTCTGAGGGAATTTGTCCGAAAGGAATTGCAACACAGGACAGAATGCTTAGAAGAAGGCTTGATCCTATAAGAAAAGGCCAGCAGGTTGCAAATTACATAGAGGCAATGACACAGGAGGTAACTTCACTGACTCAGCAGGCTGGAAACACTGACATTGAAAAGCTTGAGCGTCAGGACCTTGTGGCACTGACTGTTGAGGCTTCACAGTTAACAGGCGTGCCGATGGTGAGAGATTAATCTTGAGAATTATTTGATGATTAGGAGATATTGTTATGGCAGCATTCGACAGAGTTAAATCAGGAATTCCCGGACTTGACAAGGCTTTGGATAATATTCGTTTAGGGGACAACGTGGTATGGAACGTCACCAATCTCAACGAATTTTCCTACTTTGCCAATCCTTATATAAAGCAGGCAAAAGAAGACAACAGAAACTTGATATATATGCGCTTTGCCAATCACCCTCCGCTGATTGACATGACCGATGAGGACTTCAGGCTGCTTGAGCTTGAGCAGAACAATCCTGACACCGAGTTCGCTATGATTGAACGTGACGGAATCAAGATATATCAGGTTAATCCGTATAACCAGTTTGAGACATTCACCCTGGAGGTCCACAGGATTATAGAAAAGGAAGGCTTTGATGCGTTTTATGTATTCGACTGCCTGAGCGACCTTCAGGCGGTCTGGTCAACTGATTTGATGATGGGCAATTTCTTTAAGGTGACATGTCCGTTTCTTTTCCAGCTAGATACAGTTGCATTCTTCCCGATAATCAGGGGAAGGCACTCCTATGATGCCATAGCAAAAATCCGTGAAACCACACAGCTGTTCTTGAACGTATACTCAAATTCCTCCGATGAGGTCTATGTCTCTCCTCTGAAGGTCTGGAACAGATACTCCCAGACCATGTTTCTGGGCCATAAGTTCAATCCCCAGACAGGTTCCGTCAAGGTCCTCCAGGACGGCCATGAGGTCAGCAGATATTACAAGACCGTAAACGATTCGGACAAGTATCAGAACGGCCAGATTCTCGACAGCTGGGAAAGGTACATGATTCAGGTCAGGATGAAACACGACAACGGTGAAAACGTCGATGACGAGTGCGACAAGATCTGCGAGCTCATGATGACCAAGGACGAGAAGATGCTTTCCAAAATCAAGGAATACTTCTCATTTGAGGATTACACTACAATTTACGACCGCCGTGTAGGAAGCGGTCTGGTGGGAGGAAAATCCTGTGGAATGCTTCTTGCAAGAAAGATAATCGAAAAGAACTGTCCGGACTTATACAATAACGTTTTCGAGCCGGACGATTCATTCTACATCGGTTCAGATTTGTTCTATACATATATTGTCTCAAATGACCTGTGGGACCTCAGGGTAAAACAGAGAACCGAGGAGGGGTATTATGAATACGGCAAGAAGCTGGAGGAAGGCCTTAAAAACGGTGTTTTTTCAGAGGAAATAAAAAAGGAGTTCATACATATTCTGGATTACTTCGGACAGAATCCGATCATTGTCCGTTCAAGCAGTTTTCTTGAGGACGGATACGGAAATGCATTTGCGGGAAAATATGAATCTGTATTCTGCGTAAACAGGGGGTCCCTTGAAGAGCGTCTGGCTGCCTTTGAAGATGCAGTAAAGGTGGTGTATTCAAGTACCATGAACATTTCCGCACTGGAATACAGAAAGCTGAACGGACTGGATGACGCCGATGAGCAGATGGCGCTTCTGGTTCAGAGGGTTTCAGGTTCATATTATGGCGATTATCTCTTTCCTACTGCCGCAGGGGTGGGCTTTTCATACAGCCCGTATTCCCCTCTCCCCGACATGGACAACAGCAAGGGAATGCTGAGGCTTGTTATGGGACTCGGAACAAAGGCAGTGGATAGGACAAAAAAGGATTATCCGAGAATTGTCAATCTTGACAAGCCCGAAGTGACCATGATGAAGGACATAAAGGAGAAGCACAGATATTCACAGCATTATCTTGATGTCATTGACCTGGCAAACAGGAGTCTGCATGACATCCGCATTGATGACGGGCTTGAAGTAATTCCAAGATATGCAAAGAAAATCCTGATTGAACATGACCGTGAAGCCGAGAGCATGTTTCGCGAACGTGGACAGCGCCGTGAAATAGTGTTCGTCAACTGTGAGGGGCTTGTGAAGAATGGGGAATTCATTGAAGTCATGAAAGAGATTTTAGATACTCTGCAAACTGCATATGACTATCCCGTTGACATTGAATACACAATCAATGTAGGCGAGGACAATTCCTTCAACATAAACCTCCTGCAGTGCCGCCCTCTTCAGGTTTCAACAAACAATGAGGAAATTGAAATGCCTGAGGACAAGAATGTCTTTTTCCATATCACCGATTCGTCAATGGGAATATCCAGAAAGAACAAGGTGGATGTGATGTGCTATGTCGATCCTCACAAGTATTATGAATATCCTTACGCTCAAAAGAGTTCAATAGCCCATGTAATCAATAACGTGAATGCCTACTGCAGGGACAATGACAAGTCAGCTATTCTGATAGTTCCTGGAAGAATCGGAACTTCTTCTCCTGAATTGGGAATTCCGGTCGTATTTGCAGACATCAGTCATTTCAATGCAATACTTGAGGAATCCTACAGTGAAGTAGGATACATGCCCGAGCTTTCATTCGGAAGCCACATGTTTCAGGATCTTGTGGAAGCTGAAATCTACTATGGGGCATTGTTTGAAAACGAAAAAAAGATTGAGTTCAACAGGGACATGGTCTATGACTATCCCAACGTGTTGAGGCAAATCAATCCTGATTTGAGCGATGAGATTTATGAGATGGTTCAGGTGATTGATTTTGATGGCGGCAACGCCGAATTTTATCATGACATGAACAAGGATGAAACAATGTGCATTTTCAAGTAAACCGGAAATGCTTTGGTCGGGCTGGGTGGGATATATGCCTTTTTATTTGTTATAATCTTTTGAAAGACAGATTTTTCAAATAAAAGCTAGTATGACAAAATTCCGATGTGAGCGATGACCCTGTTGTGTTTTTGAGTTTATTTTCGCAACGGGGTTGTTTTTCACATTTTTGAAACTGTTTTTGAATAAGATATTTTTAAAAATAAGAATGTTTCCCAAAAGTGAATTTTGGGAATCTAGAACGGAGCTACCTGTTTTCCGTTCTCATCATATTCAGGAAGCATTTCGTTTCCGTCCTCATCATAATATGTATCTGCACTTGAATCACTGCTTGATGAGGATGATTGACTGCTTGAAGACTGTGAATATGACGGAGTGTATGAGCTTTGCTGATATGAAGTGTATGAAGTGTCCTGACTGCTGTCCGTATCGTCAAGGGTGTCCTGAATCAGTGTGGAGTTGTCCACCACGTCCTCAACCACTTCCCCTTTGACTGTCACTTTCTGTGAAATGCTGCTTGCGCTATAGTTTCCGTCGCCGTCAAAGGTTACGTTGAGAGTGTATTCTCCTGCAGGAACGCTGTTCAGTTTGGCAAGGGCCACTCCTGTTGCATGTGTTTTAACGGTTTTGTTGTAAACAAGCTTTCCCTTTTGATCTTTAAGGGTAACGTGAACTGTTTTGCCGCTTAACGCTGATTTTTCATCGTCAGTCAGTTTAACGTAAATTGTACTGTTTTCTCCGAAATCCCCCTTGTTTAGAATGTCCAGAGTGGTATGTTTTGCCACATCTGAAGGAGCGAACGCTATTCCGGCCACAACAACTGCAATGACGACCACTATTCCCGCAATTATCATTTCCTTTTTATCCATTTTATCACTTGATATAATATTATCGTTTAAATGTTATATAAATATTCGTGGAATTCTCCTGTTTTTTCTTATTTTTGCAATTAAAGCTAAATTGTGTTTTTGTAATGTAATTTTTGCTTTTGTTTTGTTGTTTTCAATCAATGATTTTTTCTCAAGTGTTGGCCGTGGGAGGCTCCATGTTTTCCTTCAACCAGATTAAAAGTAGCTTCAATATTTTTAATGTTGTGAATAGTAACATTAATTATTATTGGCGTGATTTTGCATTAACATTCATCTTTCTAATATTTTGAATGTTTTCATTTTGCCAATGTATATCTCACAAAATATTTTCGGGAATATGTGTGATTTTGTTTAATTCGTGACTATTTTTTTAAATGATAACTGACATATTATCCATAGGTGTTAAGATGGCTAACTTTGAAAACGTTGAAGTTGCAAGGGAGTTTTTCTACAAGGACTTGTTTGCAGTAAATATGGGAATTACACTTGATGAACTTACTGAAGACGAAGTCGTTTGCAGTCTGAAGCTGAATGAAAATCACAAGAACGCTTACGGCGGTGTCATGGGCGGTGCAATATTTACATTATGCGATTTTGCATTTGCGGTCATGTCAAATCAGATCCATCAGCTGACCGTTGCCCAGCAGGTGAGCATCAATTACCTGTCCGCTCCCAAAGGCGAAAAGCTGATTGCCCGTGCAAGATGCAGAAAAAGCGGCCGCACATCTTCAATAGTCATTGTAGATGTGGAGGATGACCTGGGACGTGACGTTGCCCAGTTCGTTGGAACCGGCTTTAAGCTATAGGGGATTTCAACCCCCTTACAATAAAATTGCTCTTTAAAACTATTTTTTGCTGCTTTTGACTATAAATTGTATGATGAGTGTTTAAAGCAGCATCATTTCGCTGATTATTTTCCTCTCTTCTGGTGTTAGATCTTCCAGTTCGTTTAGCTGTTTGACTTTGTTTTTGAATTCATTGTTGATGTTTTCGAGTCTTTTTATTTCGCTTGTTTGTATTTTAATCAGATTTTCCTGTGTCTTAATCAGTTTTTCTTTTGCTTTAATCAGGTCTGTTTGCGCTTTTAGATTTTCCGGTGATTTAATTAGGTTTTCATGTGCTTTTAGTAGTTTTTCCTGTGCATCAAGCACTTCATCTTTTTTATCGAGTATGTATCCGTATTCGTCGTATACTAGTCTTTCGATTTCGTTTTCTATGTGTCTCATTGTTTTTCCTCGCTTGTGTTTTTTTGGGTTGCTGTGGTGCGAGGATATTTTTTAGAGTAACATCATTGTGCTGATTATTTTTCTTGCATCCGGTGTTAGGTCTTTCAGCTCGTTTAGCTGTCTGGTTTTGTTTTTGTATTCCTTGTGGGTGCTGTATAGTTTTCTTATTTCGTTTGATTGTGATTTGATTTTTCAAAGAGTATGTCAATGTATTCGTCGTATGAGGGGTGTTCGGTTTTGTTTTCCATGTGTCTCATGCTTATCCTCCTATAGTTCTGTTTTTTCGTGTTTGGTGTGCGTTTTAAAATCAGACCTCCAGTATCCAGTTTTAAATTGGATTTAAAATTATCTGGAACATTTTGGAAGAGATGATTTTGGAAACAAATGCAATATCAAATGCTTATGTTTCTGTTAATCTTTCCTTTTGTTTGACGTTGCTTATAAGGTTTTCATATTTATCCACAGTTCATTTTGACTTAAACGGCATTGTTGTGCTTATTTATTCTAGTTTAAATCAATTTTCATTTCCAATATTGTCCTGGAGGGAGCTGTTACTTTTTGATTTTTGTAATATATTTTTTACAAAACCTTTACCTTTATATTAGATGAATGAGTAATATTAATATGACTAATTAACAAGTCGTGAAAAAAACGGGTTCGAAGTTGCACTGCCGTAGCTTCGGATTTTTTTATGCAACATTGATTGTTGCGAATATCAACATTTTAGGTGATTTCATGTCAGATTTTGATAATGATAATATTTTTAAAAAAGGTGTTCCGAACGACGCATTTGCACAGTATTTCATAGGCCAGTCCTATCTAAATCCTTTGGTGGATGTAAATGACTTTCTGGCTTTTGTGGCCAACGTCACATTCGAGCCTGGATGCAGAAACAACTGGCACATCCACAATGCCAAATCCGGCGGAGGTCAGATTTTGCTGTGCACTGCGGGAAAAGGATGGTATCAGGAAGAGGGCTCTCCGGCTGTCGAGCTGAAACCGGGCAGTGTTGTGGAAATCAGGCCTGGTGTAAAGCATTGGCACGGCGCACAAAAGGATTCATGGTTCAGCCATGTGGCAATTGAAGTTCCTGGTGAGGAGGCTTCAACCGAATGGCTTGAAGAAGTAGATGATGAGCACTACGGCTCATTATAATTATTCTTTTTTTATTCCAAAATTTCATTGATCAGCTTGCAGGCCATTTCGCCGTCAGCCCAATCGACAATCAGAACGATTGCGGTAAGTGATGAGTTGATTTCTATTATCTTTATATTGTTTTTTCTAAGCTGCTCTGTAATTGCGGCGATAATTCCAGGCTTTTCAACGACATCAAGATTGACGATTGTGATGTGTGCGGTGTCCTTTCCAAGTGACAGTGAATTGAATGTGTCACTTTCAAGCACAAAGTCATGCAATATCTTATATGCTCTCTGGGAGTCTGTCTTGTCGACAAAGACGGTGATTGAATTGTCTCCGACTGACACCTTGTAGATGTTGAGGTCATTTTTCGCCATGTAGTCTGTAAGCTTTGAGAGAAGCCCAACCTTGCTTAGGAGATGGTCCCCGACGATTGCGATAATGGATAGGGGATCCTTGTAGAGTGAAGCCTTTCTTCCGGTTTCAACCTCAAAAGGACCGATGATGTCTGTTCCTTCGGAGCGCAAATCACAGTACTTTCCGTTTATGATTCTTGCATTGAGTTCAGGTGTCTTGTATTTCAATGCGTGAGGGTGAATGAGTCTTGCGCCTTTGGTTGAAAGGTTTCTGAGCTCCTCAACGGAAATCTCCTTTAGAAGTTTTGCCTTCTGGATCTGGTTAGGGTCACTTGACATTACTCCGTCGACGTCACTTATGATGATGACCTCATTGGCGTTCATGCAGTTTCCAATCAGGAATGCGGTAATGTCGCTTCCTCCACGTCCGAGAGTGGTTATCTCGCCGCTTTTTCCTTTTCCCAAAAATCCGCAGATGACAGGGATGATGCCCTGATTCATGAGAATGTTCAGGGTGTTTATCTTATGCTCGCTTGCCTCAAGGTCAATTTTCGCTTCCAAAAAGTTTGAATCGGTAATGATTGGCCAAAGGTCACTGTATGGGTCAATGACTTCTGCCTTCAGGCCTTCAGCTTCAATGGCGGATTTGAGCAGTCTTGCACGGGTTCTCTCACCCATGGCCATGATTTCGGCTTTCTGTGAATCTGTCAGGAAATGTCCGGCAGCATCATCGGACAGCTTTATCAGTTCATCTGTGGTGTTGCTTGGAGCTGAAGCTATCACAACTATTCTTGTTCCGTTTTCGTATTCTTTTACTATTGATTTGGCTGCATTCCTTATTTTTTTCCCGTCAGCCAGTGCATTTCCGTCAAACTTTGCTACCATCAAATCCATTAAATTCACCTATTAAAGTAATGTTTGTCAGTGGATTTTAATAAAAGTTTTGC
This sequence comes from uncultured Methanobrevibacter sp., assembly GCF_946404245.1. GTDB lineage: Archaea > Methanobacteriota > Methanobacteria > Methanobacteriales > Methanobacteriaceae > Methanocatella. Next base: position 530 of record NZ_CAMJCX010000036.1, on the reverse strand, counting down.
AGAAAATTTTCGGGATGTTGATTTTTGGAAAAAATAATTATTCCATCTCTAATTTGTATATTGTTCTTCCGCCCATTTTGCTAACTTTTTTTGTTTTAATATGGTCCAAATTTGCATATTTTGTTTCTATAATGTAAACATTTTTGTCAGGGTTGTCTGTAATGATTTTGCTGATATTAGTTTCTACCGTTACATCCGAAGGCAAGTTGGCATTAGGGAATAGTATATATTCTTTTGAATTTGTGAAATATTGGTGGTAAAAATTATATTGGGTCATCAAATTATAAATTATGACGTCTCCATTGTTATTAATTTTTTCCATAGTGTTTAAATCTTTTGTTGCTTTAGAATAAATATCTCCTGTTTCGGATAATGTCTGGCAGATTCCATAGCAACCCATGACTATTATCAGTACGGTTAAAATAGAAAAGGGGGGGGGATTGAATCTCCCACATTATTTTTTAACTTTTGCTGTTTTTTTTTGGCATTGTCCTTCAGATAGGTTATTTCTTGCCCATTTCTATTTCCTT
>NZ_CAMJCX010000035.1 GCF_946404245.1 uncultured Methanobrevibacter sp. | reverse complement strand
TACCAGCCCGTGAAGTAAGAATCCTCGACCTCTTCCAAGGTCGAGGTAGTTCAAGATTTGGTTGAATTTACATTGGACAATAACCCTGACCTTTATAAGGAAGAAACCATTATCAAAGCTAAAGAAGGATTTAAAAAGCAGCTATTGGAAAAATCTGATTAGGATTGATTTAAGTTTTAATATAACCTTGGAAACACATGTTTTGTACAATTCATCCCCTATCTAAAAGATATGTGGCATTATTGCACTTTTAATGTAAAATATTATATGCAACTGAAAATAAATTAATAATCATGACAGAAAATAATGAAATATCTGAATTCATAACATTTCCAAAAGCTTTTGAGAAATATAAATGGTACAAACCACTACTTGTTTTTATAGTAACCTTAATCTTTTACGTCCTATTCAGTGTGGCGCTGTTGATATTCAGTTATGGAATATATGGAGAATCTTTTGTAACATCCGTAATAAGCGGAGGATATGAAGTCTTAAATAGTGAAGGGGGACAAATACTTTCTGATTTAGGAATTATTATCCTGATTCCTGCGATATATCTTGCGACAAAAGTCGTTAAGGACAGACCTTTTTCATCTTATTCCTCTTCACGCGGCGGATGGAACATTAAGCTTTATTTCAAGGCATTGATAATTCCACTCATTTTATTCATTATCTTCGAGGGCATTGACGTTGCAATGAACGGAGCTAAGGGCACATATCATTTTTCAATAGGTTTTTTACTTATCTGTCTGATTCTTGTGCCTCTCCAGTGCATAGCTGAAGAATACTTATATCGCGGATTGATCATGCAGACTTTAGGGTCATGGTTTAATATACCTATCCTGGCAATAATCATCCAGGCAATAATTTTTTCCGTATCTCACGGATACAACACCATAGGACTCGTTGAAATCGTTGTTGCAGGCATTATTTACGGATTCTTTACTTGGAAAACCAACGGTATAGAAGTAAGTTCCGCTTTGCATACTGCAAACAATTTATCCATCAGCCTACTCGTCATGTTCGGTTTATCCTCTTCAACTTCATCAGCTTTATTAAACGATGTTATAATAGCAATAGTATTTGAAATACTGCTCGCAATATTAATGTACTACATCGGCAAAAAAACCAACTGGTTTGGAGAATTAGAGTAAACACAAAAATGATTGTTCAACTTTGAATAATCATTTATTTAATTTTTTAAAGTTTAAAAAAAAAGAAAGTTAGGAGTTCAGGACTCCTATTGGTTCCAGTTTTATATTTAGAATGCTACTGGGGAAACATTGTTGTTTTTGTTGAAGTCAGTTAACATGGATGCTAATTTTGCTGTGTCCATGCTGCTGGTGTCTTTAGCCCAGAAAGTTACGATGTATTGTTCGTTTCCTTGACTTACAACTTCAGAGACACCGTGAGTTGCGTGGTCGTAGTCGGTGAAGTTTGCGGTGTTGTCGGCATTTTTGTTCACTGCCATGTCATCGTCACCGTAAGTGTATTCCCTTCCGTCATGGTGAATGACGTGATCAAGGACATCATCGTTTTCCATGTCATCGTAAACATCATCATTTACATTTTTGTAGATGCAGACTCCTGCATCCTGATTTCCGTTCGCATAAACAGAATAATACTCTCCACTATAAATACTTCCAAATGAATTATCTACCTTAAAGTCGTTGACGCTTGCAGCGCAAGCACTTCCGATTAAAAGGGAAGATACCAATACTAAAAATAATACTCCTTTTAAGTTCATTGAGTGATTCTTGCAGTTCATCAAGTTTCTTATCATAGTCCTCGAGCTTGCTTTTAAAGCGGCGCATTAAAATACTTACAGTTAATGTTGCTGTGGCCGCTCCGGACAGTATATATCCGCTCCAAACCAAAATAATACTGTTGATTTTTCCTCCGGTAGTGTCACCCAAGATTGCATATCCGTTACTTGTAAAAGCATTGGAAACCATTACAATTGCATTTAATGGATCTTCATTTTCTATAAAAGCCAAAAGTTAATATCTGTCAAAAATAAATTATATTATAAAAGCACAATTTGCTTTTGAATTTTTAAAATTTTCACAAAAGTGAATCTAACAAAAATGGAGGAAAAAACATGGAATCTAATAAAATGACCGGAATACTATCCATAATTTTAGGATTAATTTTTATTATTTGTCCTATCCTTAGTTCAGGATTAGTATCCATCATGATTGGTGTTAGTTTAATATTCTTAGGTATTGCATCAATATTCGGCGGATTTTCTGCATTTAATATAATTGTTGGAATTCTAGCTGTAATATTTGGTTTATTGTTCATATTCCAAATCGATGCGTTGTCATTCCTTTTAGGTATACAATTCTATATTATCGGTATCGTAATCATATTATTAGGTATTACTGGATTGTTTACAACCGGAATGTCAAAAATTGCATCAATATTGATTATCCTTTTAGGTATTATAGCATTTGCCCTCGGAGGACTTTCACTTACTAACCCGCTTTATGCTGCAATCCTTATTGGAGTATCCTTAATCGTCCAAGGTGTAAGATTATACGTTGCAGAATAAGACAAATAAGCAATCTTTTGATTGCTTATAATTATTTTTTTTAAAAATTTTTCATTAAATCTATCGACATTACTTTTAACTGATTTTTATTTAAAAATAGCGATTTAATGACTTTTTAACAATTTATTCAAAAAAAGAAAAAAAAGTATAGCTTAAAATATTAAGCTATATCAGAATATAATAATCCAACAGCTCTTTGAGCAAAGAATACTAAGTATGGGCCTACGATAACTGAAAGAATTGATAAAAATGGCACATAACTGTAAACAGCAGATAAAACCATCTCAATAACAGCAACAACTACAAAAATTAATAATATTACGATTATTACTTTTGCAATACCAATTCTTTTTATGTCTTTTGCCGCTTCAAAAATATTCAAAGCTTCACTTAAACTGCCGGTATTCGCTAACCTTGCTTCAGCCATAGTCTGCAGGAATGAAAAGATTACAAATAAAACTATTGCAACTGTGATAGTAGTAGCTAAAGCAAATATCAAGTTAACCATTGCTTGAGCTATTGCATCATATGCAATAACAGAAGTTCCCAAATAAGCACCTTGTGCTTCTGCAACAACTGCCATAACAACTGTCATAATATTACCGTAAATATTTGTAAGATATCCCACAACTGCGACAATAAAAGCAGGAATTATAAAGTAAACGATTGAGACAATGAAATTATCGAAACCTGTGATGAAATTATCCCACCATACAAACTCAGGAACCTCATCATCAAGATCAATTCCGGATTTAATAACACTGATTAAATAACCTGACATCACCCAGCCGATTACCATTGCGATTACAACTGCTAATCCACCCCATAAAAAACCTTCAGGAACAACGAAGCCTAATGCATACATTAGTGTTCCTGTAGTGGAAAGTCCACCGACCAATATCGCTAAAATAATATAAATCAATAACACTTTCACGTTTTTTGATGGAAATAAAAAAGCATCCTTAATTAAATCTATTACTTCCATTTTAACACCTATTAATTATTTATACCCAAGTAAATGGACAGTTATTATTTATCAATAAAGCAATATTTAAATTTGTTCAAAAAAAAATTATTTACACATATAATAATTTTTTATACAAGAAAACACAAACTTTAATTAACTTCTGATTGTTTTATTCAAATTCAATAATTATAATCTGCAATCAGCACTGTTGTCCTAAAAAAATTACTTATTACTCACAAAAAATAATGAGGGAGTATTAATGGATAATAAAAAAATAATTATAATCGCGATAATAATTCTAATCATTGCAGCGGGAATTCTTTTTGTAGTATTGACTACCGTAAATTATGAAAGAATTGAAATAACACCAAACGGAACAAGTATAGAAGTTCCTGCCAATGAAACTAAATACAATGGGAAAATTGAGAGTGCAAAACTTTGGAATTGGAACAATGGAGTATTAATTACATACAATAGTTATGAAGACCAAAGTATTATTAAAGTAAGTGAAATGGGCTTTAACGCCGCAAATAAGATAATAAAAAATGGAGAAAAGCAGAATATTGACGGTTATGAATGTTATGTGATAAATGCAGAGGATTTAATAGAAATTCACATATTTGACATCATCAAGGTAAATTATAAAGGCAAATTCTATTGCATACCCCTATCCAATGAAACAACACATGACAACATCATAATCTGCAGCAACAACAAGGATATTGCAGTACATATGGCCAAATCAGTGAAATACAAAAATGTTTTCCACAAACAGGACCCTGTAAACAATACCATTGCAAAAGTGGGACAGTTCACTGACGATCTGCAATCCAAGGCCAGCAATTATACTGACAATATCAATTTATCTAATGTCAAATCCACAGTGGAAGAAAAAACAGGAGTTAATTTAGATAATGCTAAATCAGAAATAGAGCAATACACCGGAAAATTACCGATATAACACAATGAAATATTTAAATGACTGAAGAGGACTGATTACTATGGAAATTATTGAAGGAAAAGAAATCCCAAAAAGGAGCTTGAAAAGAAGCTTAATCGTATTTATTGGAAATGTCCTAGGAATATATTTGATAGCTTATTTAGGGTTGGGAGTGAGCGTTAATCAATTCGGCAGCATTACCCTTTTAGTTCTGTTTATCAGTTTAGTGAATGCAATTCTTTGGCCTGTTCTGACAAGAATAGCAATGCCGTTTCTGGTTTTGACATTCGGTATAGGTACATTAATATTAAACGGACTTCTGCTTCAGTTTTTCGCACCATTGTTTGGAATAACCATACACGGCGGTGCAATCATTCTCGCCCCAGTGGCTATGGCTGCCGTTACAACAATACTGTCAGCATTGATAACCATTAATGACGACAGTTCATATTACAGGGCTGTTTTAAGAGATGCTGAAAAGAAAAGAAAAGCTGATATTAAAGATTATCCGGGATTAATAATTGTTGAAGTTGACGGACTTGCCCACAAGGTTTTGTGTGAGGCAGTCGAAAGGGGAGATATGCCTACCGTCAAGGAAATGATTGACAGCAAAGAGTACAATCTTAGAATGTGGGAAACTGACTTATCCTCCCAAACCGGTGCAAGCCAGGCTGGAATCCTTCATGGAAATAACGAAGGCATTGTTGCATTCAGATGGATTGAAAAGAGCAACGGCAATCAGATGATGCAATGTTCAGGAATCACCAAAGTGCCTGAATTGGAACAGAGGATTTCAGATGGAAACGGATTGCTCGTGGACAATGGAGCAAGCAGGTCTAACCTATTCTCAGGAGATACCGACAACGTAATATTTACATTCAGTAAGATAATGGACTTTGGAAAACTGTACAATAAGGCATGGTACTCAGTATTTTCCAATCCAAGTAATTTTGCACGTATTATCGCCCTGTTTCTTGGAGACATCATACGTGAAATCTGGTCACAAATCACCCATTCAATCAGGAACGTCAGGCCAAGAATAAACCGTGGAATAGTATACATTCCAACAAGAGCCGCAACAAACGTATTCATGAGGGAAATCAACACTTCAACCTTAATCGGGGACATGATGGTTGGAGATGTTGATGTTGCATACTCAACATATCTCGGTTATGACGAAATAGCTCATCACTCAGGAGTCAGGGACAGTGACGCATGGATAGCATTGAGACAAATGGACCAGCAGATCAAACACCTAATTGATGCAAATAAGTACTCCCCTAGGGATTATCAGTTTGTCATTCAATCAGACCACGGCCAGACAAACGGTGCTACATTCACCCAAAGATACGGACAAACCTTTGAGGACTTTGTAAAATCATTACTTCCTGAAGACATGACTGTGTTTGCAAAAATGACCTCAAATGATGATCATTTCGTAGGAGACTACACCCCATTTGCAAGAAAAAATAAAAAGATTCAGAAAGAAAAAGAAGAGGCAAAGGAATTAAGTGATTCCGAAGTAATCGTATTGGCTTCAGGTAACCTTGCAATGATTTATCTGACACAATGGAGCCACAGGCTAACATACGAGGAACTTAATACCTATTTCCCTGAACTGATACCAGGCATTGTAAATAATGAGTATGTTGGTTTTATTTTAGTCAAATCCCAAGAACATGGGGATATGGCTATTGGAAAGAACGGAACATACTACCTCGACAGCGATAAAATCGATGGTGAAAACCCTCTTGAAGGATTTGGAGACAATATTGTCAGACATCTTAAAAGAACCAGCTCATTTGAGCACACACCAGATATTCTGGTCAACAGTTTCTATGATGAGCAAGCCGATGAGGTATGTGCATTTGAAGAATTGGTTGGAAGCCACGGAGGAGCAGGTGGAGATCAATCCAAACCGTTCATATTGTACCCTTCAAGCTGGAACGTCAGTGATGATGAAATCATCGGTGCTGAAAACATATATAAACTATTAAAAGAGAATTTAGCTGAATTGAAAAAATGATATTCAAAATTCGGTTAAAGCAAAGAAAAAAAAGATATTAAGAGATATGGAGAACTATAATCCATATCCTATTTTTGATTATTTTTAATTAAGGATTCCAATTCATCCAAACGTTTATTTAATTCTTTTTCACGTTTTTGATTATGCTTCATTAAAATTGTAGCAGTCAATGTTGCAGTACCTACACCTGATAGGATGTATCCGCTCCAAACTAACAGCAGACTGTTTAATTTACCAATACCTGACTGTCCAAGTACTGCATATCCGTTACTTGTAAATGCATTTGAAACCATAACCATTGAATTTAAAGGTTCAACACCTTCTGCTAATATTGTGATAATAAAACTGACAACTACCACAGTGAATAATAGTATAATTGTAATTCCAAGACCGTTTGTCTTAGTATAATGCCTAAATTTATCAAAGTATACCTTAATGAAATATGCATAAACAAAAATGTGAATTACATAAATTGGCCATAGTGTTAAATATTGATTTGTAATAATCAACATTATAGACTCATAAGGCACCAAAAGGAAAAATAATATCTTATTATTCCAGGAGTCATAATCCAAAGTTAAAGCAATATACAATGACAGAATAATTTGCAAGATAGCAATCGGAAATATCTCTTTTCCCTCAACTATCATTATGTATATTATGAAAATAAAGAAAATCAACATTATTACCAAGTAATAAACTTGTTTTAATGTTTCAAGTTCTTCTACAGGAAGATATTCCATTGGATTTAAAAGTCTACTATTGTTATTAGCTAATTTAGTATTATAAATATATTTTCCAACTGCGAAAAGCAGGCCAAAAATTAAAATTGGAATAACTAATTCACAAACAATATTTAAAACTTCCATACCATTTAATTTATCAATCCTCATATTTTAATCTTAACATTGGCACAAATTGAACAAAATAATTGAAAAAAAGTTACATTGATGATTGAATTAAATTATTTTTTTTAAGATATAAGTAAATTAATCATATTATGAAACAAAAATATGTTAAAATATATTATATATAATATAGAAATACAATAACAAGTGGATACAATTATAAATCCATGGATAAAATTTTATTTTAAAATATTTGGAGGATAACAAATGAATGAAACTATTAAAGAACACTCTTGGATTCCACTGATAGTAGTGGCCCTTGCTTCATTTATTATAGCTTTGGACGCCACATTCATGAATGTGAGTATTTCTCAGGTTGTCATTGACTTGAAAACTGATGTGAGTACCATCCAGTCAACCATGTCATTTTACACTCTCATCACCGCCGCATTCATGTTGCTCAGTGCAAAGCTTCAAGATATAGTTGGTAAAAAGAAACTGTTCCTTATCGGTACCGCATTATATGGTCTTGGTACATTTACCGCTGCTATAAGTACAAGCGCTACAATGTTATTTATCGGATGGGCAGTTATAGAAGGTGTTGCAGGAGCATTGATGATGCCTGCTACAATTTCCATCATAAGTGGAACCTATTCAGGAGAAAAGCGTACAGTTGCACTGGCGATTGTAGGAGTAATGGGTTCAGTTGCAGCTGCTGTCGGTCCGCTCTTCGGTGGAGTCATGACAACATTTCTCTCATGGAGATACGGATTTGCTTGCGAATTAATAATCGTTTTCATTATCTTAATTATGAGAAACAGGATACCTGATTTCACACCTACCGAATCCAGAGACGATTTGGACATTACCGGTTCTGTAATTTCAATTATAGGTCTTGTCCTATTAGTTCTAGGTATCTTGTCACTATCCAAAGATCCAAACACAAGCATAATTATAATTGTCTTAGGATTAGTTGCCCTAGTATTATTCGGATGGTTTGAAAACAGAAGAAAAAGAAATGGTAAAGTGCCATTGCTTGATATGGAATTATTTAAAGATAGAAACTTACGTGTTGGAACTATAATCTTGCTATTGAGTTACCTTGCAATGGGAGGAGCATTGTTTGCTGTTTCCCTGTTCCTGCAAAGCGTATTGCAGTTAAATGCATTAAATACCGGTTTGACCACACTTCCATTGACTATCGGTTTGCTTATTTTTGCAATATTGGCTCCAAGCCTGACAACAAAATTAAGTCACAAGAAGATTATGGCAATAGGATGCATAATGGCAATCATCGGATGTCTGATGCTAAGCTATCAGTTCAGACTCGATACAACAGTATGGACCTTGCTGCCGGGACTGTTAGTATTAGGTGCAGGACTTGGTTTCATTATGGCTTTATGTACTGATGTTTCATTAATCAATATTCCTGCTGAAAGCCAGAACAATGCATCAGGTATCAATTCAACAGGTACATCCTTAGGTGAATCAATGGGTACAGCAATTATCGGAATAATTCTTATTCTAGGAGTTATGGGAGGTATCGGTACCGCTGTTGACACATATGCGCCAGATCATTCAGGAGACGAACAATTCCATCTAGAAGTAGCTAACTACTTCCAAAAAGTTGGAAATATAGATGACCTTAAACAGAACAGCACTTTTGTTGATGTTGTAAACCTCATCATACAAGAGACAATGGCATTCGTAATGCAGATTACTGCTATCATAATGGGAATCGTATTCCTGCTGACACTGCGGCTGCAGGATAGAAAAATTAAACAATGAGAGTTTTTTCTCTCAACCTTTTTTTATTTTTTGATAACTTTTTTTGATTATATCGATTAATGGCTATTGACCGTTAATTCTAAAATATTCTACTAAAAAACCAACAGAAAAATAAAGCATCACCCATTAATTCAACAAAAACATACATAATGGGATAATAAGTACAGCAATAATTGGAATAATTCTAATTTTAGAGTAATGGGAGGAATTTATTTTGCTGTCGAACCTAGCACCAGACTATTCAGGAGAGAATCCATATAGATCTCAAAGTTTGCGAAGTTCAATAAGTGATTTAGGGACAGTATTTTCCTTGAATTATGTTCAACAACTCAAAATTCCTCCCATAAGATGAAATGTTCACCATTATTCACATTTGGAAGCAATCACCATACCAGTTAATGTGTGAATCGGCATTTCCAAGCAAAAACCCTGAAGTTTCAATAAAGCTTCTATGCCCAGTTTACCATTAGGCAAGTAATCATAAGTGGTATTCGGATTGAACTTCCGCCAACTTTTAAGAAGTTGGGGATTCTCGATTTATAAAATACGTTCTTCCAATATTTTTAGTGGCAATATGGTTAATTGGAATAATTGATCTTTTCATGAATGCCACACAATTTGAACTAATGGTTGATATGGCAATGATTATACTGATTTTAGTATTTTCCGCAATATTTTACAGAAAAAATCAGCACAAGAAACATTTTGACTATTATATCAAAAAACATAGCAAAATAATAAACAAATTGATTTAAATAACTCTACTTTTAATTTCAAACATGATTTAATAGAATCAAATTTTCATTTTAGGATAATATTTATATAGTAGTTATGAATATATATTCATAATACCTGAAGATTAATTTGGGGAGAGTATTATGGTAAGACCTAAAAGAATGAGAAGAGTAGTTACATGCCACAGGCATGAGTTGAATAAGGATTTAAATCCAATCGAACTGTCTGTTGACGAGTTTGAATCAATAAGGTTTAAAGACTACCATAACATTAAACAGACAGAGTCTGCAGAGTTCATGGGAATCTCACAGTCAACCTTCCACAGAATATTAAACTCAGCAAGACAGAAACTGGCTACTTCTCTAATTGAAGGCCGGCCAATAGTTATCATCAAAGGTGATACAATGATTGATCCGAACAAGTATTTATGTGAAGACTGTGGTTTTCAATGGTCAAACCCCGAAAGAGAGTATGAGGAATGCCCGGATTGTAAATCCACAAACATTCGCAAATTAAATGCAAACAATAGAAGAACTCAAATGAAAAATGACACATGCAAGTGCCCTAACTGCGGCTACACAGAACCTAAGATTAGGGGAGTGCCATGCAGAACAAAAACATGTCCTGAATGTGGTTCACCACTTCAAGGAAGAGGATTATGCAATATTTAATATTTGGAGATGATTTGAATGGCTGATAATTTAGAATATATCTGTAAAGAATGCGGATTCAACTGGATAACATTAAACGGAGAACATGAAATGTGCCCAAAATGTCACAGCAAAACCATAGAATACGTTGGTGAAGTAAAAGATTTGGATATTGATGCAATACTGAATCACAACAAAAGAATGGGAGGGTGTTGTGGCTCCGCTCGTGGAAGGGGACCACTGACATGTGGAAAACCATATCCTGACCACCACGACCCTAATATTCCCCATGACCCTGAAAAATGCTGTGGACACAGAGTATGCTGAGATACTCATTTTTATTATTTTTGGAGGATTGAAAAATGGCTGATATTACAATAGATACAGAAAAATGTGATAATTGTGGAGATTGCTGCGATGTCTGTCCAATGGAAGTTCTGATTCTTGAGGATGGCAAATTAACCGTCACAGACCCCGATGAATGTAGCTACTGCGAGACATGCGTGGATCTTTGTCCAAACGAATGCATTTCAATTAAATAAATTGAAATTTTTCTTTTTTCCTTTTTAATCATTTAACAGTTTTTTATAATAAGTTTTAGTCTGATATAATGCCCCAACAGGATTGTGAGCAAGCACCTTGTCTTTTGTTACAAGTGTTGTGCATAAAGCATCGGAGTACTTATAGAACAGACTGTCATGCCCCACGCATAATCCGATTACCACGTTGAGATCTGTCTTTTCCCTGTTCAGTATTTTTGCCTGCAGTATCGGATTGCACATTATATTTCCTGTAACAGCTGTTTTTTCTTCATCAAGGCCCGTTGTTTCTGTCTTTTTCATTGCACCGACCTTGCATGCCACGGAATATGCCTCAAAGTTGTGTTTGGAGAGTATCTTTGCAAATGTTTGGCTTTCATCCATAAGCCCCACACAGGATGCGATTCCTATTTTATTCATTTTCATTCTTTTTGCAAATTCCATGATTTCCTCAACTCTGGTGTATTTGCAGTAGAACTCTTCTTCAATTTCTGCAGAAATCCTTGATATTTCCCTGTTGTTATCTTCATTGTAGAGTTTTTCAATTTCAGTTATTTCCTCACTTGTCAATTCCATTGTTGGACAGAATTTAGGATATTCACCGTCTTGATGCTTGCAGTTCAAGATTCTGCAGTTGCCGCAGGAGTTTTTGCTCATGATATTTTCCCCGATGATTTTTTCTTATATTATAATTTTAGAATTTTTCATAAATAATGTTATTCTAACAGTTTGTGCTGAAATTCTATAGAAATGTTAAAAATTTAGAATTTTAATCATTATACAAATTTAAAAACCAAATAGTATATTAGACATCACAAATATAATTTAATTGATATTAATTATATACAATGAGGCATAACATGAATGAAAAAGACAATATGACGATTATTGGCGGTACAAGGGGTCTCGGCAGGTGGATTGCCGAACATTTAAGCAATAAGTTCAACATCACAATCACAAGCCGTAATGAAACTTCCGGACTTGAAGTTGCAAAGGAATTGAATGTTAACTATTGCAATGACAACATTGAAGCGATACAAGATGCGAACATTGTCATTTTCAGTGTGCCAATAGAGCATATGGCAAACACAATTAGGGAAGTGGCACCTCATGCACCGGAAAACTCACTATTGATGGACGTATGCAGTGTAAAAACAGAACCTGCCGAGGCATTAATGAAATATGCTCCTGAAAACGTGGACATATTGCCATGCCATCCAATGTTTGGACCTAGAGTCCCTTCAATCAAAAGGCAAATTGTCGTTTTGACTCCTATTGAAAACAGGTCAAACAAATGGTTAGAGCGTGTGAAAAAATATCTGGAAGCCTCAGAATGTGAAATTATCATAACAACCCCAAAAGAGCATGACAAGTATATGAGCATAGTCCAGGGCCTGACTCACTTTTCATTCATTACACTGGCTTCAACAATTAGAAAGCTTCATATAAATGTCGAAAGGTCAAGATCATTTTCAAGTCCCGTTTATAGTCTGATGCTTGACATGGTCAGCCGAGTAGTGTATCAGAATCCTTACCTCTACTATTCAATTCAGAAAAACAATAAGGAAACCACCTATGCAAGAGAAACACTAGTTAAAGAAGCAATATACCTGTCAAAACTAATTAATGATGGAAAAGAAGAAGACTTCGTGAAAAATATGGTAGAATCATCTGAACATTTGGATGACCGTGAAGAATCCTTGATTCGTTCAGATAAGGCCATAGGAATGTTAACTGAAAAGGCCAATATCCTTACTAAATCAATAGGCAAGGAAATGGGTTTAAAAGACTTGAATGACGAAAACATACATGTAGGAATTGTGAAAAAAGTCACTTCAAAATACGTGACATTGGAAAATGACTGTGAAAGTGAACTGAAAATCTCCAATATCGACATATTATCCGCAAAAGAAGTCTTCGAATGGAAAAAGAATAACCTTAAACTGGAACATTTCGATTTATCAGTCAGTCTGCCTTCAGGGTGTGATGAGAAATACCTGATTAAAATGTTTGAACATATTGAATGCGTGATTGATGTTGAAATAACTGGAACTGTACCGGTCAGCGATTCCATAACAAATTTCACATTTAACTACACAACATTCAAAAAAGAAGACAGAAATTATGTTGAAGAGTATGTAAAAGGAATAGGATGGAAAATTAACTAATTAAAAAGAGATATACAATGTTTAGTTTTATTATTTGTTTTTTAGCGTTGATTGCATCATACTTCATATACGGAAAATTCATTGAAAGAATTTCAGGTGTTGATGAGACAAACCAAACACCTGCATTCAGATTGCAGGACGGCGTAGATTATATGCCAATGTCCACAATTAAAAATTTTTTAATTCATTTTTTAAATATTGCAGGTTTGGGACCGATATTTGGAGCAATTCAAGGTGCATTGTTTGGTCCTGCTGCTTTTGTGTGGATCACATCAGGAACAATTTTCATTGGTGCAATCCATGATTTCTTTTCAGGATTCATGTCCCTTCGAAATGACGGATTGACAATGCCACAGATTATTTCAAAGTATTTGGGAAGCAAAATCCAAAAAATCACGGCATTTCTCATTATTGCTACTGGAATTCTTGTTGGAGCAACATTTGCAAAAGGAGCCGCAGATTTACTCTACAACTTAACTAACATGAGTGCATTAATATGGATTACAATAATATTCATTTATTTCCTGATTGCAACCGTATTCCCTGTTGATAAAATCATGGGAAAAGTATATCCTATTTTTGGAGCATTATTGCTGATTATGGTTGTATTGATGACAGGAGCATTAATCCTAAATCCTGCATACAACATTCCAGAATTCACCACACAGGGATTGTACTTAACTGATAAGAGCATTTTCCCATATCTGTTTGTCACAATTGCATGTGGAGCCATATCCGGGTTTCATGCATCCCAGTCACCGATTATTGCAAGATGTATTGAAAATGAATTGGATGCAAGGCCAGTGTTTTTCGGTTCAATGGTTTTGGAGGGTCTGGTTGCGCTCTGCTGGGCAGCTATTGCAATGGCATTCTTCCACGGCCAACCACAACTGGTAGTAATATATGGTGCCACACCTTCCATAGGCGTCTATGAAATGGCAGAAACATTAGTCGGACCTGTCGGTTTGGTTTTAACAATAATTGGAGTGGTTATTTGTCCGATTACCTCAGGTGACACTGCACTTAGAAGTTCAAGAATAACAATTGCCGACGAATTTCATCTCAATCATGAAAAATTGATTTCAAGACTGAAAACAGCAGTTCCATTGTTTTTAGTTTCCTTTGGATTAACATTTATTGATTTTAGCATGGTCTGGAGATATTTCGCATGGACTCAACTAATCGTAGCCACAATAGTATTATATGCTGCAAGTGTTTATTTAATTCAAAAAGAAAAACCATACATTATTGCGTTACTTCCGGCAATAGCTTGTACATTAATTGCATTCGAATACATACTGCAGGCTCCTGAAGGTTTAAGACTGCCTTCAATGATTGCTAATGCAATATCCGTCATTGCAACTGTTATTGTTACGGCCATATTTCTTAAAAAGTACAGATAACCTAGTTTAAACTAGGTTATAACTTCTTTTACAACTATTTTTCATATTCATATTATTCTAAATTTTCAAGGCTAAACAGAAATTTATCTAAAAGATAAATTAGGTTTTTAAATTGATTTTCATCAAAATCCTTGAATATTTCCCTTTTGAAACTCTCATGCTTTTTCAATATTTTAATAAGGGTTTGTTTTCCATCAGATGTAAGAAGAACAATCTTTTTTCTTTTATCGTTTTCATCATCCACCCTTTTAACAAATCCCTTTTTTTCAAGTCTTTCAAGAGCGCATGTTACTGTTGCATTATTCAGATTTCTGGATTCTGCCAAATCTTTTTGTGTAGTTTCACCCAATTCATTTAATTTTAAAAGAAATGACATATCTGAACGAGTCACATTAAACTCCTTTAGATTATTGTTTGATTTTTCAGTATACAACTTGTTTATTCTAAACAATGTCTGATCGAAATCCAGAGTATTCATTTTAACCATCCGTTATGTCTTTTTTGTTTTTATAAAATAAAAAAACATAGGAATCCTATGTTTTTTAACTTTTTTTAACAACAATCAATTATTCATCGTTTTCATAGTCAATAATCGCAAATATCCTTTTGATGCTTGAAAATGAAGTTTCAATGGAAGCGATAGATGTGCTTATTTTTTTAATAGGCTTAGTCAATAATTGCCCGTACATAATAACTGCCAATAGGGTTCCCAGCTGAATCTCATTAACTGATAAGAAGTAAATCCCTGCCATATAAACAGTTATATTACTTATATTTGTTAAAAATGTTGTAATCGGCACCATGGCATTAGTGACGTTTTTGGATTTAGTGTAATAGTCAATTACAGTTTGATTGATATTTTTAAATCCTTTTTCATGGAATGAATCACGATTTGATAGACCTCTTTCAAAATTGCTCATCAATCTTCCTAAATGCTTTTGATGACCGTCGTAGTAATCTCTAGATTTATAATCACATAAATAGAATGCAATGGCATAAATCGGCAATATCGCAATATATACTAGACTCAATCTGAAGTCTGTCATCAACATCAATACAATTACAAGGGTTATTGATAGGATTTGCGCATAAATGTCAGAAAAGCGGGAAGAGACAAACTCACGGATGTTCATCACATCATTGTTTAATCTGGAAAAGATGAGACCCTTTGAATTTTCTTTAATGTATCCTGAACCGATAGCATCGATCTTATCAAATAATTGCATTCTTAAATTATATGCTACCTTTTCACCGATAGTTCCCATGATTTTCTTTGTAGGTATTGTTAAGAGATACCCTCCGGAATATAATAGAATCAATATTGCAAGATTGGTGTAGACAGTAGGGTCGTTGAATGTATTTGAATTAGAAAGCAATAAATCAGCAGTCTTTCCTGCAACTTTAGGGGCATAAACAATACACAAGGTAGATACAGTAAGCAAAATCATTGATATGATTATTTTGATCATGTCCTCTTTTAACATGTCAGTGAATTTGTCCAGGATGTCGTTTCTTTCAGCCCATATGCCCTTATCCTCCCATGCAATATCCTCCTCAACAATTTCTATTTCTTTTGGAATATCATTTGTGTTTTTGGAGTCTATGATTTTATCTTCAATAGTCAGGACTTCCTCTAAACGTACTGAAGTTGCATATGCACGTGGCCACCTGTCAATCAATGCTGGAATAGGACCCAAGGTACCAATGAAGTAGGCAATATACATTAAAATAATGAATGAGTCAAATACGCTGTCGGTTTCAAAGCCGATTGTGTATCCGGAATTAACCATTGCCAAGGTAATCAAAACAATGAAATATAACCCCCACATTAACAGCGGTCCCAGGTAATATTGACTAGAAATATACTTAACGTTTTTATCATATGAATTCTCACATGCCTTTTCAAATTCAGCCTTATACTCCTGTTTGTTATATGGGATTTTATCAGCTATATCACTGATTTTAGATAGGAATAACTGGTTTAGCATTCCGTATGTCTTTTTAGCTCTGAAAAATATTTCTACAATTTTTTTCATTCTCAAAATTATAATCATGGAAATAATAGCAATCAATACCAAGAAAAATATCGCATAAGACGTATCAATCAATGCTATTTCATATACGACTGCTATGAATGTAACGGGAATCAG
>NZ_CAMJCX010000034.1 GCF_946404245.1 uncultured Methanobrevibacter sp. | reverse complement strand
TCCCAATTCTATAATAATTATGCAGGACAAAGCGGAGGAGCAATATTTTTCCATAATCTGGTTCAAAACAATAATTTCGAGTGCATTTTCGAGGACAATTATGCAGGCTACGGTGCGGGAATGTTTTTCTCCAAGAACGCAAATGCAAACAGGTTCAACAGTGACTTCATTAACAACACTGCAAAATCATGCGGTGGTGCAATGTTTTTCTACAGCACTACTGACAAGAATAACTTCACAGGCAGTTTCATTAACAATAGTGCTTTAGGACAAATCGATCCAGCAAACGGAAACGGGGGGGCAATAACATTTAAGAACGTATCCACCAATAGCATATTCACATGTGATTTCATTAACAACACAGCTTCCTTGAATGGTGGGGCAGTAAACTATCGTGAAACTCCTAAAAATATCATATTCAATGCTAATTTCACAAACAATGCAGCTCAGAGGGGAGGAGGTGTCAACTTCTTTAAAACCTTTGAAGATGTAATATTCAATGGGGAACTCAGTGAAAACTCAGCAGAAAACGGTGGCGCATTAGCTGCAGGTTATGGGACTGTTAAGGATATTTCATTTAATAACAATCATGCTAACAATGGGGGTGCCGTTTATTTTGCAGGATCTGGTTTGACTGTAAATTGTAATTTCACTAACAACAGTGCTGCCCATAATGGAGGTGCGGTTTACATCTCAGAGAAAGGCAATGTTGTAAATTGTAGTTTTGAAGACAATACTGCGGCTCATGATGGTGGTGCCGTCTACAGTAAATCCGGTACTGTTGAAAATTGTAATTTCACTGACAATGCCGCTAAAAATAATGGAGGGGCAGTTAGTTTAAGTTATCCAAGTAATGTGGCAAATTGTCATTTTGCTGACAACTCTGCTAAGAACGGTGGTGCACTTTACTTCCTTAATGATAATGATAATGTTATAAATTGCAGTTTTGTTGCTAATGATGCCGATAGCAGGGGCGGCGCTATTTTCTTCATGACTAAACAGCAGGTAAATGCAACAAATTGTTATTTTGAAGCCAACTCCGCTCCTGAAGGTGGCGCTATTTTCTGCTATACATGGGCTGTTACTGCAGATTCCATTATTTTAAAAACAGATTCAGATACAACTAACAATACACTCATTCTTTCACCTAAACTGGATGTCTATGATTTCTACTCAGTTTACGGTTCCGGTGAGAATTTAACATTTGATTTAACAACACACGGCGGTATGCCAATAACTAATGGAAATATTTCAATGGCCATATACTTTAAGGACAATGCTAAAGAAGTGGCTAATTATACTTTTTTAAGCGGTGAAGATTGGACTGTGGACCTGCCGGTAGGGTTTTATTATGCACTTATCAACACTGAATATGAAGAATTCGAACCGATTTTCAGGACAATAGTAATAACAATGCCGGATGTTCAGTTTTATGTAAATGTGACTTCACTCACAACCAGCAGCAAAACTGTGAATATCACTGCAAAATCAGACATTCCGAAAAATCTCTTATGGGATGGCAAATTAATGTTTATCTTGCCAGACGGCACTGAAATCAATGCAACCTATGGTGCTGACGGTACCTGGTGGGCAGTACATACATTTGATGATTACGATGAATA
The DNA here is from genome assembly GCF_946404245.1 of uncultured Methanobrevibacter sp. Lineage (GTDB taxonomy): Archaea > Methanobacteriota > Methanobacteria > Methanobacteriales > Methanobacteriaceae > Methanocatella. The sequence continues at coordinate 15,277 of NZ_CAMJCX010000034.1, read as the reverse complement.
TGAAGTCAATGCTGCATTTCCTGGATTGGATAAGGTTACTGTCAATAAAGGAACCATAGAAGTTACTGCTCCTGAGCATACATTTTGGTTTTTGAATTATACAATCAACTCCAATAGTGATGCTGTTATTAATTTAAATAATGATTTTTACTTTGATTCTGATTATGACACTGCTTTTGCAGAGGGTATTATGATTGAACGACCGGTTACAATCAATGGTAATGGATACACCATTGATGCTAAGGGTCAAGCACGCATATTCCAGGTTATATCTGCTGATGTTGTTTTAGAAAACATTACTTTTATAAATGGTCACTCAACAGGTGGTGGCGCAGTTTACTTCGAGGATACAGGTATTGTGTCAGATTGTAATTTTACTAATAATACTGCAACCGGAAATGACGGTTTTGGTGGTGCAGTTTACTTTTTGAATAATGGGGAAGTAACAAATTGTTATTTTGCTAACAACTCCGCTAGTTCTGGTGGTGCTGTCTACATATATTCTGGCAGTGTTGGAAATTGTAATTTTGTTAATAACTCTGTAACCGATGAAGGCGGTGCTATCAGGATGCATTCTGGCAGTGTTGAAAATTGTAATTTCGTTGATAACGTTGCAACTGGAGATTATGGTTTCGGTGGTGCAGTTTACTTTTTGAATAATGGGGAAGTGACATACTGTAATTTCACTGGTAATAATGCAACTGCTGGTTCTGCAATTTACTTCAGGACTGCATCAACCAATAAAAATATATCTCATTCTTGTTTCTTAAACAATAGGGCAAATGCAGAAGCTTTAGAAATAACCAAGTATGACAATAATATTACCATTATTTTCACAGGTCAGAATAATCTTTTAAACGCAATCTATTCTAAAGATGATGAAGTTACATTTACCAATGTGACTTATTGGGGAACCAATGGAATTGCAAACACAGGCAGTTCCCCTGCAGTCCCATCAAGATTCAATAGGCAAGCAGGTATAAACATTGCTGTGGAGGGTGTTGTTAATGGCGTTCCGGTTGTAAATGGAGTTAATGTCACAGATGAGGACGGTAAGATTGTCTTGAACATAAATGATGGTGATGATTATTACCTCTTCGTTCGCCATGAGGCAGATTCATACTACACTGAAGTTGAAAAAACAATCTCAAACAACATTAATGTGAATGTCACATCCAAGACAACCAACAACAGGACTGTTAACATCACTGCAAAATCCAATATTTACAGTGAATTTATGCCGGGCAAATTACTGTTTATCTTGCCGAATGGTACCCAAATCGATGCAACCTATGGTGCTGACGGTACCTGGTGGGTGGTGCATACTTTTGATGATTATGGTGAATATGAAGTCAATGTATCTTATATTGGATTGGATAATGTCACTGTCAATAATGGAATTATAACAATAAATAAAGCTGATTCCAAAATAACTCTGGAAAATGTTACTTTAGATTATGGTGATTCAACCAATCTTACTGTAACAACTGCAGGGGCTGTCGGAATCACTGCAAACATCAACGGTGTCAATGTTACTGTGATTAATAATTACACTATTCAGATTTCAGATTTAAAAGCCGGAAATCATACATTAACTGTAACAACAATCCCTGATGATGACCACAATCCTGTAAGCGCAACATCTAAAATCACAGTAAACAAGGTAGATTCCACATTAACAGTTGGAGATATTGTATTTGATTATGGTAGTTCTGGTTCTGGGGATGTGTCTTTCACAGGCGCAAATGAAGTTATTGCTAATGTAATAAGTCAACCTAAAGCTGTTGTTAGTGTAAGTGGCAAAAAGATCACTGTTTCCGGTTTAGCTGCAGGAACTTATACTTTGAATGTCACTACTGTTTCTGATGAAAACCATAATGCTGTAACTAAAACATCTACAATAACAGTCAATAAGGTTAAATCCACATTAACACTAAACAATATTGAACTCGATTATGGTAGCTCCGTTAATGTTACTGTAAGTGCTAAAGGGGCAACTGGAATTACTGCGAAGATTGATGGTGTAAATGTGGACGTTAATGCTTACACTATTTCAATTTCAAATTTAAGTGCAGGTAATCATACTTTAACTGTTACTACTGTTCCTGATGAAAATCACTCAGCAGTTACTAAAACAGCTACAATAACTGTAAATAAGGTTTCAACCAAACTCGCTGCAGCGGGTGTAACTGCAACATATAAAGTCAACAAATACCTGGTTATTAAATTGACTGACGGTCAGGGCAATCCATTGGCAAACAGTACCGTGACTGTAAATCTGAACGGTGCTAAAAAATACACTACCAATGAAAACGGTCAGGTTAAAATCAAAGTCAGCACTATGGTTCCAAAAACATACTCTGCAAAAATATCATATGCAGGAAATGACACTTATGCGGGATCCAGTGCTACTGCCAAAGTTGTAGTCAAGAAGGCAACTCCGAAAGTTACTGCAAATGCAAAAACCTTTAAGACAACAACAAAAACCAAAAAATATGCAATAATCTTAAAGGACAACACTGGCAAGGCAATAAAGAACGCTAAGGTCACCTTGAAAGTCAACGGCAAAACATACAAGGCCACAACAAACTCCAAAGGTAAGGCAACATTCAAGATCACCAAACTTACTAAAAAGGGAACATTCAAGGCAACAATAACCTACAAAGGAAACAAATACTACAGCAAGGTAACCAAAAAAGCAAGCATTAAAGTCATTTCCACCTGGAAAACAATATCTAAAGGCAGCAAGGAAAAATCTACAGTCAAACAGATTCAAAGGGCATTGAAAAACCATGGATACTATCTCACACACCAAGGTCATTCCCTTGTGGTTGACGGCATCTATGGGGATTACACTGTTCGTGCTGTCAAGGAATTCCAGAAAGCCAAAGGGCTCAAAGTAACCGGTAAAGTGGATGAAAAGACAGCCAAAAAATTAGGATTGATTTAAATAAGGATTTCATTTCCTTATTTTCTCTTTTTACTATGGTTAAAATATTTTTAAAAATCCGTCATCTGTTATAATAAGTTAACAGTATCCTGTTAAACTGGGTGTCGTCAGGTGTGTTTTGATGATTGGATTGTGACTGGAGACGGGATTCTAGATAATTGTATTCTGCATCCTGATTTAACTTGCTTATTTTTTGCTCTTTGTATATATCAATGGATTTGTCTAAGGTATTGTAAAATGCTTCATCGCTTAAGTCACTTTCAGGTGTATTTTTAATTAACTTTTTAATGTCTACTGTAATTTCTGAGCCTGTCCATTTAATTTCGTAGGTCGAATTGCCTGATGCAAAATATGCATGGGAAATATTTCCATCAACATATTCATTATAAGAATAATAATGTCTCACGGGGTGGCCGGCAATGTTTACATCTTCGCTCGAATCTTTTTCTCTAGCCCAAAGCCCGATTGCATTGGCTACATTATCGTCAATGCATCTGATTGAGAATATATTGTCAAGTTTATAACTGGTATTGGTTAGTTCGCCTCCATGATATTTGGAAGGTATGGTAAAATCAGCATCATTGATGGTTATTGTTGAGTCATTTGCATATGCGCAGCCCATGATGAGTATTGTTAATGTGAATGCGATGAATAATTTTCTCATTTTTCAACCTCATTACTATCTTTGTATACACAAACTTAAATATTTTTAACAACATATAAAATAGTATGGCAAAAGATGATAGGAGCAGTGTCAATCCGTTTACAGGAAAGTCTCATTTTGACATTGTAAATGACGATAAATTCCTTGAAGAATCATATAATGAATATTACAGTATGATAAATCAAGCACAGCTTTTAGATGATACTCCAAATGGTCAAATAGTTAGAAATGTTGCTATACGTCTGATTCAGGCAGTTGAAAATCATCTGGCAAAAATCGGCAGAAGCGATTATACAAAGGACTATTACGATTGGGATTTTCATTTGGTGGCTGACAACACAGTAAACGCTTTTTGCATGCCTGGAGGTAAAATTGTAATGTTTTCAGGCATTCTTTCCGTTGCAAATACTGAAGAGAAAGTGGCATTTATTTTAGGCCATGAAATGGCTCATGCGCTTCTTGACCACTCACGTACAAGGCTAAGTGCACAAAATGCTCAAAATGCTATTACTTCAGCGGCATGGTTTGGAAGTTTCGCGCTTGATCTGGTTGGATTGGGTGAAATTGGAGGTCTTGCAAGAGCCGCTACAAACGTTGCAAGTGTGGGTTCCCAATTTTTCCTGATGAATCCATGGGGAAGAGATCAGGAGCTTGAAGCGGACAGATTAGGCATGATGATAATTCATTGGGCAGGATATGACATTTCTCAAATTCCTGCATTTTGGCAATCCATGGCGGGTGGAAATCCGAACAGCCATGACTTTTTTTCAACTCACCCATCTGATTCCAAAAGAATCGCAGCAATGAATGAACTGATTGCAGAAATTGAAAACGAAAAGGACTTTTATTCTTCTCCGGTTTTAGGTGACATGCCAAAGCCTAAAAAGGAATATGAATCTTCACATTTGGTTGCAGACAACATTAAGTACTGCCAAGTCTGTGGAGCAAAGGCAGATGCCGACGCTAAATTCTGCATAAGTTGCGGGTCTAAATTTGAAGATGAGCAGAGATGCTCCAATTGTGGCGCTCCTATAGAATCCGGCGATAAATTTTGTACAAATTGCGGGAATAAAATTTAAGGGAGGTAGTTTATGGTTAACAGAATCAGACCTGAAGATAAAATCAAAGATTATGATGATTTGGTTAAATTTATCAATAATTCTTCCTATAGGGTAAATGTTTTAAAGGACTTGTCTGACGGTGATGTCAAGATGCCGAGAGACATTGCTATTGACTGCAATATTTTACCGAACCATATTTCAAATGTTTTAACTTTACTTAAGAATTTAGGTCTTTTGGAGTGTATAAATCCTGAAGTTAAAAAAGGACGTCTTTATAGGCTTTCTTCTGAAGGTAAAGACATTTTAAAAGATTTAAAATAACTTTTTTTCTTATTTTTTTCCACTTTCCGAAAACTTTATATACTTCTTAGGGTTAATATATTGTGTGTAAGTTATTATCAACTTATTAACAAAGTATTTACAAAACAATGGGAAGTGACTATAATGCATAATGTAGAAGATTTGGATTTGATTTTTCTAATAGACCGAAGCGGATCCATGTACGGGTCTGAAGAAGATACAATCGGCGGTTTTAACTCATTCATCGAAAAGGAAAAACTAAAAGAAGGAAATACCAGAGTAACAACAATCCTTTTTGACCATGAATATGAAATGCTGTACAAAAGAAAAGACATTGATGATGTAAATAAGCTCACCCGTGATGAATATTACGTAAGAGGTTCCACTGCACTTTTGGACGCTATCGGAAAAACAATAACCACTCTTGACAGGGAAATCGACAACAAGGCATTATTTGTAATAACAACAGATGGTATGGAAAACTCTTCCGTTGAATTTTCAAAATCCCAAATCAAAAGCATGATTCAAAATCACAATTGGGAATTCATATTCATTGGTGCGGATATTGACTCATATTCAGAAGCAAGGCAGCTTGGTATTAAAAAATCAAGGGTGGCTAATTATGATAAGTCCGCTCGCGGTGTTGAAAAAATGTATAGCTCTATTGATTTTGCATCAACCAGCATGAGAGAAAACGTTAGTTTGGATGATGTCAATTGGAAAAAAGATTTGGAGGAATTTGACTAATCCTCATATTCACTTAAATCCTCTATTCCAAGTTGTGTGAAGGCTCTTTTACGCCTCATGCAACTTTCACAAACTCCACAATGTTTTTTTCCTCCTTTATAACAGGAATAGCTTATCTCCATTGGAGCACCAACTTCGACTCCTAATTTTACTATTTCTTCTTTTGTTAAATCAATGGCTGGTGCTTCAATTTTAATATTGTCCGGTGAGCCGACATCTATCAATTCATTGAAAGTATTTAAAAATTCTTTTGAGTTGTCAGGAAATGTTGCGGCTTCCTCTGCATCCCATCCAACTATTATTTTTTCAGCTCCGATGCTTTCGGCATATGACACTGCAATTGATGTAAACACCATATTTCTTGCAGGAACCCATACGCTGCTTGCGGATTCGCTGCTTTTTTCGGCATCGTCCAAATCATCAATGGAAACTTCGGGAATGTCTTCAGAAGTATTTAGACTTGAAGTACTGATTTTGGCAAGCCATGGGAGGTCAATCACTTCATGTGTCCAATTCATTTTTGCACAAATCTCTTTTGCAGCCTCAAGTTCTCTTTCGAATGCCTTTTGACCGTAATTGAATGTTATTGCATGGATTTCATATTCTCCGGCAAAAACGCTGGTTGCAACGGTGCAGTCAAGACCTCCTGATAAAACAGAAATTGCCTTTTTCATCTTATCAACTCTTTAACTTGTCTCAATGGCAATTTGCTGTCTTCAGCTATTTTCTTTAAATCTTCATATTCCGGCCTTGAGGATATTATCTCTCCATTGACATAGCCTATCTTAAAGGTCACTTCATAGGTTTTCCCGTTGATGTCGTATTCCTTTTTAACAAATTCTCTTTTTGCAATTCCTCTGTGCATGTTTGGAGCTATTCTTATTCCTAAACTTCCGGTTTCTTTAAAAATGACGTCGATTAGATGGTCCCTATTTTTTCTGGAGGATATCACTTTCAAAAGGCTTCCCTGTCTGTTTTTCTTCATGATTATTGGAGTTATTGACACGTCGCTTGCACCTTCGTCCAGAAGTTTGTCAAACAGGTATCCTATTTCCTCGCCGGTTAAATGGTCAAGATTTGTTTCGATTACATCAATCCTATCGCTTTCGGAAATGTCTGAGCTTTCAATGATTCTCAATACGTTCGGATGGTCAAAGTCTTTTCTTCCAGCCCCATAGGCCACCTTTTCAGGTTTGATTAAAGGAAGGAATTCCATTATTTCATCGCATATTTCCGCATAGATTGCGCATCCTGTCGGTGTTGCAAGCTCGCTGTCCACAGGCCCTCCGACCATCTTCGCATCTTTTAGTATTTCAACAACTGCCGGTGCGGGGACAGGTATTACTCCATGGGCAGTCTTGACCCTTCCTCCTCCGACAGCTATTGGAAGACCTATAATTTTCTGATTGTCCAAGTTAAGTGAGTAGTATGCATATATTGACCCTATTACATCTGCAACTGCATCGCTGGCTCCGACTTCATGAAAATGGACTTCATCCAATGATTTGCCATGCACCTTTGATTCGGCTTTCGCAATCCTTTCAAAAACTTTGATGGAGGTTTGTTTGACTTTTTCATCAATGTCCAACTCTTCAATCTGCTTTATAAATTCTGAATAGCCAACTGAATGTTTGTGTTCAAGCATTTCCACATGGCAGAATGTTGAGTCGATTCCGTGTTTGACTATCTTTTGGAATGTCACGTTCACCTTTCCGAATTGCTCTGCTGTGCTTTCCATGATTTCTTTTAGTTCCTCCGGGTCAGCTCCCAAATCAACTAAAGCTCCAATGATCATGTTTCCAGCTATTCCGCTGGATTGAGGGTCAATAATAATTGTCATAATAAAATCTCATTTAAAGTTGTTTCAATATAAAATTTAAATTCAATAATTAATATACTATATGTATTGAAATCAGTCGGGTTGAATTATGGATAGTGAAATTAATATCATCAAAAAGGATTATGGGATTTGCATTAACAATCCCAATTATTTTTTGGCTTTCAGTGATTTTACGGTCAGTGACGGCATTGATATCATTGAAAATGTCAATATATTGAATGCAAAAGATGAATTCAACGCATGCGCTAAAAGGGCTGAAACATTTAACCAGTCTCAGGGGGCATACATTGCTCAGGCTTGTGATAATATAAATTATTTTGAAAACACTTATGGTGATTTGTCAATTTTCACTTTTCTATCAAATGACCTTGTAGTTGAAGATTTTACAGAGGGTCTTAAGGTTGTCAACTCTCCGAAGGGATTTGTTGATGCAAGAATCAATTTGAGTCATGTGATTTACATAGACAAGGTCCTGTCTCCAAAGGATTTGCTTAAGGTTTTTAAGATTGTAACCAATATCAAAGCAAAATTTTTGGCCAGCATGTCTTTGCCTTTGCATATTCAAAACATATTGAATACAAACGACTTTTTGGCCGTTTTGGCAAATGTCGGCGGAGATGGCGAAAGCCTGGACATCAACAATGCAGAATTTGATGTGATTGACTTTGATGACTTGAAAATAAGGATCGAGGATGCAGTTGAAATCAGCATGGAGGATGCATTTGAAAAGCTGGAGCTGACTTTCGGAATCCTTGATTATTTTGTTGCTGAAGGAATACTCATTGGAGATTTGGTTGAAGCGGGTCTTGCGCTTGTAAGTCATGTTGAAATCACTTCTGAAATAGAAGACAAACTGGAAGCGCAAATCTTAAAGTCCTTAACTGATGTTGATGTTATTGCACTTATTGTTGCTGCAATGAGAACTGAACAGGTTTTAACCCAAGGCGGCTTAAGGGAAATTGATGAGGCGGTTCATGCGGGAGATGTGCTCGGACTGGCGGTTGCAAATCAGATTGCCGGAACAAAAGCGACTTTCAATTTCATAAAGTATGATGAGGCAAAACCTGGAATAATATATGGATTGCCGCCAATTCTTGAAGATGTTTTTGCAGGCCTTATTGCAGGTTGCGTTACCAAAATATTTGAGGAATAGTGTGATTTTTATGGGGAAAAGAATTGTTTTTATGATTATATTGGGTTTGCTCACCTGTACTGCTGTTAACGGTGTAGATGATGTAGATTCAATTAAAATTAAAGTTAACGATGAAATATTCGACGTCAAGCTGGAAGATAATTCCGCTGCACGTGAACTGGTCAGGACATTGGAAAGCGGAAACGTCACTGTCAATGCAACCGAGTATGGCGGTTTTGAAAAGGTGGGCGATTTGGGTTTCTCACTCCCGACAAGTGATGAGAATATCAATACCTCTCCTGGAGATTTAGTTCTGTATCAGGGAAATCAGATATCTTTATTTTATGATTCACATTCCTGGAGTTATACTAAACTAGGTAAAATTGATAATGTTGACTCAAATCACTTAAAAGAGGTTTTAGGATCAGGTGATGTTACAATAGTTTTGAGTTTAAAGTGATTCTGAAATCTCATTTGCAGCCATCGATAAAAATAATATATTACATGAAATATACAATAAGTTAATGAATGAACTTGAAAAGGTTTAGGGAATACTTGAGGAATGATTATGGAAAATGACGATTACTTTGAAGATGAGGAATTCTCACCAATAAAGTCCCTTCTGGGTCTTTTGACATTCTCAACAATTTTGCCGATCAATGTCTTTACGTCAATTGAGTACATGACAAAATTAACCTGGTGCTGGCCCTTTTTACATATTTTCATAGGGATTTTGGCTGCAATCTGCGGATATGTGTCTTTGGAATTCCTGCATCTGAATTCATTTTTCACGGCAACTATTGTTTATGCATTTTTAATGTTGATAACCGGATATAACCACTTGGATGGAGTTATGGACATGGCAGATGGAGTCATGGTTCATGGGGAACCTGAAAAGAAAATCCGAGTCATGAAAGATTCATCAGTGGGTGCCGGCGGTGTTGCAACTCTGTTTTTAGTGGCAAGTCTTACAATTGGTGGACTGTATAATATTTTGGATTATAATTTCATTTTAGGCATCATAATCTGTGAAATGTCTGCCAAAACATCTCTGCTTACCACTGCACTATTGTCCAGGCCATTGACTCCTGGAATTGGAAGTTACTTCATAAACGAAACCAATCCTGCAAATTATGCTGCTTCAACATTGATAATTGCAGTTGTAGCCCTCATGCTGGGCAACTTCGTAGGTTTGATGGGTGTTATTGGAGCTATTGTCAGTGGATTGATAATTGCAGTTATTGCAAGGCGCAATTTTGTTTTAGCAAATGGTGACGTTTTGGGAATGAGTAATGAAGTTGGCAGGTTATTATCATTATTGTTCATGGCAAGTGCTTTATTTTTTATTTAAGATAATTTTACAACTTAAAATCAATATTGAAGTTTTAAAAAGCATTATTTTATATATAATGGCTTTCATATGTAGTATTGATGAGATTGGCCAAGTTGTCATGAAACACCACGAAAATTGCATATTATCATACATTAATTTTTTTTATTTACCTCCCTGAAAATTGTTTTGAGTGGCCATCTCATCCCATTAGAAATTATTATATATTTTCAGCAGTAATCTATTATTGATAGTATGAATGTTAATGTTTTAAGATTGGACCATAGATTGAAAAGAGATACTCGTATTACAACTCATGTTTGCTTGACTGCCCGTGCATTCGGAGCAAGCAAAATATATCTTGCAGGCGAACGTGACAACAAGCTTATGGAAAATGTCAGGGACACAGCTTCCAGATTTGGAGGAAATTTTGAAATAGAGCACACAGAAAGTGCAATGGGTGTCATCAACAAATGGAAAGCCGATGGCGGTAAAGTTGTTCACTTGACAATGTACGGTTCACAGGCTCATGAGGTTGCACCTGAAGTGCGTGAAGATGGTTCTGATATTTTGATTGTTGTAGGCGGTGCAAAAGTTCCTGGAAAAGTTTATAAGGCTGCTGATTGGAATGTGTCAGTAACTACACAGCCTCACTCTGAAGTATCATCTCTTGCTGTATTTCAGCATCTGTTGATGGATGGTAAGGAGTTTGATTTGGAATTTGAAAATCCTGTTCTTGAGGTCATTCCAAATGCTCACGGTAAAACAGTCAATATTCATGATGAAAACCGTTAGGAGATAAAGTCATCCAATCTCTTAATGGCTTTTAGCTTTTCTTCTTTTTTTATACGTGCTTGGTCGAGTGCATCCCTTATTGTTTGAATGGAATTGTCATAGACTTCCCTGTCGACGGGATATGGAAAACCGTCTTTTCCGCCATGTGTGAAACTGTATTTTACGGGGTCTTTCCAGCTTGCAGGCTCTCCGTAAACGAGGTCAGAAATCAGTGCAAGCGCTCTTATTTTTTTAGGACCAATTCCCTGAAGCATGATTAGCTCTTCATAGTTTTCAGGTTGAATTTCCCACGCCTTTGTTAAGATTTCAAATTCTTTATCGGAAATGTCCATGTCAAGAACGGGGTGATGGGCAGGCATAGTAAAGTCTTCTAAAAGCATTTGATTATCTTTTCTTTTAAAATATTGCCTTAAATGATTTGGATTGTCGTTGATCAAATCAACACTAATCTTCTGCGCTTCCTCACTGTCTTTTGAAGACATGTTAAGGGTGTTTGGTGTTTTTTTATCGCAGGATATTCCGCTGTGGGGATCATTTAAGAGTTTTTCAACTTCACTACCTAGCCAATGGTATCTACGAGCATATTTGTTTTCGGTGTTCAGGCCTTGCTGCACAACCGCCCAATCGCCTTTTTCAGTAACAAAGAAGTTATGCTGGTACAATGTGTATCCGTCCTGAATACATGAATTGTCTATTTTTGCAGATAATTTGCTTGTTTCAACCAGTTTTTCGGTCGTTTTTGTCTTGAGGTTGAAAACTTCTCCTGCATGTTCTATTCCTTCAGGTGTTTTTCTTGATTTTGCACCTTTGCCTCCTGTCAGATAAATTCCATGCTCTTCGGGGGATAATGATGCTTTTAGTGCACCCAGTGTGGTTGTGGTAGTACCTGATGAGTGCCAGTCAAATCCTAAAACGCATGAGAATGCCTGAAACCAGTATGGATTGGAAATACGATTTAGGAATTCTTCCAAACTGTATTCCTCAATGATAACTGAAGCCAGTGCTCCTGACAGGTCAACCATTCTTGTAAATAGCCATTTTGGAGGATGCCCTCCATGGAGCGGTAAGTTAACTGCACCTCTTCTTTGCATGTTTATTAATTTATTTTTTATAAATAATAGTTTTTCACCGAGAGCAGTTGATGAGTATTTTGTATTAGAATTAGAATAATTTTTCAAATAAATATTTATACTAATGAATATTTAATCAAATATATTGAATAATAATTTAAAAATTCATACTGGAGGAAAAATTTATTTTGAACAATAAACTATTGTTTTCATTATTTTTTATCATTGTTCTGTCCTTTTCACTGGGTGCAATACATGCCAGCGATGTAAATATGACTGATAATTCTATAATGAATGCTAATGAAATGGCAAATCTCCAAATTGACGATGAAGTACAATTGGTTGGTGCCGGTTCCCAGGATATGGTGGCTGATGGGGCTGATTATCCTTTAACTGAAGATATCAAAAACCAAACTGACCTCTCATCAAAGACAAATGAAGTATATTATAAAGGATATTATAGCCTGACATTAACTGATGCAAACTCAAATATGGGTCTGGCAAATAAAACAGTTACTTTTACAGTAAATGATGTAAATTACACTAATGTCACTGACGATAATGGTGTTGTCAGCTTCAATTTAAATTTAAACACAGGTAAATATCAGACAACTGCATTTTTCTCCGGCGATTCCGCATATGAATCTTTCAGTTCAACTTCTGAAGTTAATGTGCTGCCTACAATCAAGGCAAGTGACATAACAAAGTATTACAAGGGAAGTAAAAAATACATTGCCGCATTTCATGACAGCTACGGAAATCCTCTCAAAAACACACTGGTGAGAATAACCGTTAACGGCAAGACATATTCCAAAAAGACCAATGGTGCGGGATATGTTAGTCTTGATGTAAACCTCAAGCCGGGCACTTATAAGGTCACTGCGGCAGATCCGGTTACCGGATACACATTAACAACCACATTTAAGATTTTATCAACAATCACTGCCAATGATGTTAAGAATGTTTATGGGGATTCTAAAAAATTCACAGCTAAGTTCTTTAAAAGCAACGGCAAGGCATTAGCTAATAAATATGTAAAAATCAAGCTCAAAGGTAAAATCTACAAGGTTAAAACAAATTCCAAAGGGCAGGCTAAACTGGCTTTGAATAAAATTAAGAAAGGAACCTACAAGGTCATTTCTTACAACACTGACGGGCTGACAAAAACTAACACGGTCAAGATTTGCCCAACAGCAACAACCAAACTGTCAACACAGTATTATGAACTGATTCCTGGCGATAACAAGGTAATCCAGGCAAAATTCACAACCAGCCTGGGTGACGATTCAAAAGCAGGAAAAGCCATTAAGATTACAATCAACGGAAAGACCTATTCCAAAAAGACAGACAGCAACGGCATAGTTTCACTTAATGTTAATTCATTTAATAAGGGTCTTTACACTGTGGAATACAAATATGTCGGTAACAAATTTTTCAAGGCGTCTAAAACAACAAATATCGTCACAATAATCGATAATGTTTCAGACATTAAATTGACAGCCAAAAATACAAGATTAGGCTATGGTGCATACACTCCAATCAATGTCGCCCTCACGGCGGGTGGAGTTCCTCTGCCGAAACGGACAGTAACATTTTCAATTGAAGGCAGCACATATGCCGCCACTACCGACAATAAGGGTATTGCATCTGTTCTCGTTAATCTGGACTTGGGAAATTACACTATTAATTACTCCTCCAACTCCAAATTCAATATATCCGGAACTTCAGGCTCATGCATGATAACCGTATTTGAAAGAAGTGCAGATGCAAAACTCACCTGGAAAAGCGCAACATCATACAAGGACACTTCACAGTCATTCAAGGTTTTGTTGACTGACCCTAACGGCAAGCCACTTTCAGGCCAGACTGTGGAACTGACAATAGACGGTGAAATATATTACGGTAAAACAGCTTCAAACGGATATGCAACAATCAAAACAAATGTCGCTTTTGGAAAATATAAGGTTTCAGTAACCGCCCTTGGTGATAATAATTATCTTCCGACTTCCACCTCCAAAACTGTGAACGTTAAACTGTCCAAGTTTGGAAGTGGCCTCAATGCAAAAAATACCATCTCAAAGTTAAGTGCATATCACAAGTCAAGCAGGTATTGTCCGGTCAATAATGCAAAGATTAAAGCACTGGTGAAATCATTGACAGAAGGTTTGACCAATGAGATTGACAAGGCAAAGGCATTGTTTAACTATGTGAGGGACAGTATTTGGTATGACTATTATTATAACTCCCACAAAGGTGCTGTAGGTACATTGAAAGCAGGATATGCGAATTGTGTGGATCAGGCGCATCTGTTGATTGCAATGTATAGAACAGTTGGTTTCAACGCAAGATATGTTCATGGAACCTGTAAATTCAGTGACGGGTGGTATGGCCATGTCTGGACTCAGGTTTTAATCGGAAATACTTGGGTTGTCGGCGACCCAATAGGATATGACAATTCATTGGGAAAAATTAAGAATTGGAACACCAATAATTACAGGCTGAACAACAGGTATGTAAGTCTTCCATTTTAATTTTAATTTTTTCAATTCCATCTATTTTTTACATCGCCATCATCAATAAACAAAACTTTAATAAATGATGGTTACTAAAACTATAAAATGTTATAATTATTAACAAATTATTTAATCAAAATTATTTTAAGGAGCTAAAATTATGGCTATAGATAACGGAGATTTTGTAAGAGTAAATTTTACTGGTAAAATAAAAGAAACTGACGAAGTATTCGATACTACTTATGATGAAATCGCACAAGAAGCAGGAATTTTCGATGAAAATAAAACTTACAAAGCAATTCCTATTGTTGTAGGTGGAAACCACTTATTACCTGCAATTGAAGAAGCAATTATTGGTTTAGAAGAAGGAGAAACCAAACATGTTGAAGTTGATTCCGACAGTGCATTCGGACCAAGAGACCCTAAAATGATTCAATTAGTACCTATGAGAGAATTCAAAAAACAAGGTATGACTCCTGTTCCAGGTATGAGAATCCAATCTGAAGGTGCAACCGGTAAAATCTTAACTGTAAACGGTGGAAGAGTAAAAGTTGACTTCAACCACGAATTAGCAGGAAAAGATTTAATTTATGATGTTGAAGTAACTGAAATCATTGCTGATGAAGAAGAAAAAATCAAAAGTATGATTGAGTTACACTACTCCAACCCTAACGTTGACATTGATAAAACCGAAATCGACATCGTTGACGGCGTTGCAAACATCAAATTAGATGAAATGTCAAAATTCGACCAACAATCTTACATGGATGTAACTTTCGCTAGATTCAGAATCGCTAAAGACATTTGGGATAACATCGATGAAATTACCAAAGTTAATTTCGTAGATGAATTCGAAAAAAGAGAAGAATCTGACG
>NZ_CAMJCX010000033.1 GCF_946404245.1 uncultured Methanobrevibacter sp. | reverse complement strand
AGGATAATATGAAAGTTGTATGCTGTAAGAACTGTGGTGCAAAATACCAACTCGAAGATGATGATGACATCACTACATTCGAGTGTTCTTCATGTGCAGGTGACCTTGAATATTTGGAAGAATATTCTGATGAAGAATCTTCCTCCCGTTCATCTTTCATTAGTTCATTCAAGTATGATAATTCACATATTGTTCAATGTGAAGACTGCGGATTAAAATATAAAATAAAAAGCAGTGACAACATACTGGATTATGAATGTGACAGTTGTGGAGGTTCTTTACGATATTTAGACGATGAATTGAATAAAGAACTTGACAGCTACATCGAAGAAAGACGAAAAGAAGTTAAAAACATCAGACAACAATCACAACCACAATATTCAGAACCTGAAGAAGAACAGACAGAGGATAATGCACGCTCCTTTAAGTCAATTACTGACAGATTGGAAAATTTCTTCTCTGAAGAGCATATGCTCGAAATTGCAAAAACTGAACAAAAAGAGCAAGAGCTTAAAGAGGAAGAAGAAAGAAATTCCAAAACTGCAAGAACAACAATTCCTCAACCTGTTTTATCCAAATTTGGAAAAGAATTTGCTCTTCCAAAAACTAACGACTATAATATCTTGAAAAATTTCCTCAAAGATGAATTCTTTAAAGGAATGAACGAGTATTATCCAAATAATGCAAATGAAACTTCTGAAAAATCATTTGGAAGCTTTATAGACAGGCTCACCATACCTGAACCTGAAACTGGAATAGGACTCTCATCTGGAAATGATTTCGATATCAAAAATATGGATACAAACAATACTATTCTTTTAATAGGTGCGGTAATTTTCATATTAAGTATTATTGAGATATTATTAATAAATAGCGGTGTTGGAATAGTTGCTCTATTTATCGGAGTAATTATCTTATGTTATGGTCTTTATAAAACTAGAGATGTAAAAGAAACTGAAATAAGAACTAGAATCATCAGAGAACATTTATTAACATTACCTGAAGATTACTATGTATTCTACAACGTTAAGACTCCAACATCAAATGCTAGTATAAACCATTTAGTCGTAGGTCCAACTGGAATTTATGCACTTCTCTCACAGAAATACAATCCAAAACTTAGATTAGAATCTGAGAATGAAAATTTAAATCTAATAGGATCCAGCGAACTAGATGAAGACAAGATTGAAGAAGTTCCAACAACTGGAAATATGAGGAAATTTAGATACACTACAAAACAAGCTAAATTCTCTCAAGACAATAAAATCAAACAAAAAGCTTTGAGTTTAGGTGAAGATTTAATTAACTTCTTAAATGAGAACAACATTAAAAATTGTTTTGTCGAACCATTAGTAGGGTTCATTAACAACGAGGTTGTTGTAATAAACATGCCTTTAACTGATGAAGACCTATTTATTGAAGAATTATTAAATCAAATCCAAACAAGTACTATTAAATTAGATTCTGAAACAATTGACAAATGTGCTGTTTTAATCAACAACTACTCTGCAGATTGTTCTTCAGAAATTTAATTTTTCTTTTTTTAATTTTCAAGCATGTCAAACTTGATTACAGTATCTTTAGGAATATCCTGATTTGCCTTTTTACCGATTACATCATCAATATCGGATGGAGAAATTCCTATTCCTGGTCTTTTAAAAGTAATATGAGATTCGTCAATTATTTCGCCACTTTTGATATTCATATCTGCAACGATTGATTTTCTAATTTCTTTTCTGGTTAAAGATTCACAAATTAAAGGTTGCTTATTCCTGCGACCGTTAATCTTTGATAAGAACAAAATATTTCTTTTGAAATTAATAACGTCGTCGCCATCCATTGCATATGAACTGTCCAAAGAGTCCATTTTCTTATCAAATGTGAAATGCTTTTCCAATACTGTAGCACCATAATTAAAGGCAGTAGTTAAAACCATCATGTTCTTATCAGGCATTGTATGATCAGAATATCCGATTTCATATTCAGGGAAATATTCAGCCAAATCTTTAATCATCAAAAGATTTGCATCCTCATATTTTGTAGGGAATGATAAAACAGAATGCATAATAACAACATCTGAAGTTGAAACATCCTCAATAGCTTTAACCGCTTGTTTTATCTCAACAATTGTTGCGCCTCCGGTTGAAAGCAGTATTGGCTTATTTTTACCTGCAACATGTTTTATGAAAGGAAGATTAGTCAAATCTGAAGAAGAAATATTATAAATATCCATAAATTCATTCAAATAATCAACAGATTCAAAATCATTAGGGGTTGATAAAAAAACCACTCCTATTTCACGGCAATACTCTGATAACTGCCTATACTCATCAACAGTTAATTTATCATATTTTTTCAATGAATCAAAATAATCATTTTGAGACTCAATGTATAATTCATCAAAAGCGGCCGAATCCTGTGAAATGAGATTTTCTGAAGTATATGATTGGAACAATACTCCATCAACACCACATGATTTGGCTTCATCAATTAAAAATATTGCTGATTCCATTAAAGATATATTTTCCTGATTAGCAAAATCAAATAAATTTAAACTTATATCTGCAATAAGGAATGGAGATTTATTAAATACTTTCATCATATAACCTAATTTAAATATTTATTAAATTCAAACGTACGATATTTCTCTTCAACAACAGAAGTAATATTTTCAAACCCATTTCTTAAATTAAATGAAAGCATTTTATTATGCAAATTCAGTCTTAGCTCATAATCATTGACAAGTTTTGCAAATTCCTCAACCAAAGTCTGAGAATCTACGGATTCACCTAAACCCAGATTGACAAAGCCGTTATTGATGTTTGCAAAAGTATGTGACATTTCCCGGTCATCCTTAGACAATACAATTGAGGGAACTCCAATAGAGCATATTTCATATAATGATTTACCATTTGAAGTGAAAATTAAATCCGCATTAAACATGAATTCACTGACATTTAAAACATTCTGATAAATCTGAACTAATGGATTTGATTCATATTTAGAGATAAGTCCCTCTAAATTTTCATAGCTTCTTCCAACAATAACATCAATCCTTCCATCATAGGTTGTGGATAAAATTGAATCAATTACTTTTTCTGTAAGATTTAACCTGTCAACCTCCCCAAAATTAATTAAAACCCTATTCACATCATTTTTAATAATTTTTGGCGGTTGATAATAAAACTCATCATTTAACAGGAAATACTTATATCCTGTATAAACGTTTTCTTCAGACATGTCATGTTCATATAACTCATCGAACACCACATCAGCATGCTGCATTCCCACACCCAAATCTTCAAAATTAACCACAAAATAACCATTTTCCTTTAAAGTTAAAATATAGTCCTCTGAAGTGTCCATAATATCATTGATAACGATTTGAGCACCAAATTCATTTAAAATATCAAATAACTCTTTAAAATCTTCAAAAGTTTTATAGGAATAATTTAATTTATCCAAAGTATCGATGGCCAGTTGCTGATTATCCCTTATCAAAAATAAGACTTTATGGAAAACCAATTTGGATGCAAGTGAAACGCATCTGTCAATGTGGCGGGTTCCGATTTCATCATTTGCAGCCACCACCATTGCTATATTTCTACGCATCAAATAATTTTCAGCAAGCCACCAGTCCTCATATTTTTCAATGTTGACACTTTCTTCAGGAGACACTTCAACGATATCAATATTTGTGCCCAAACGTGAGTTTTCATGAACAAAAGAACGCCTTGTGGCTAAAATTGCGCCGGTTTCTCTGAAAGATTTCGGCAGATTCTCTTTGCTTACCCTTTCGATATATGTTGGGAAATACCTGTTATTATTCTCATCATAGCCCCAGCTCAAATGCCTATCGTCAACGACTGAAATTACACTGTCAATGCTGAAGTCTTCAAATTTTTCAATTACATTATCTAAAGTTTCTGCTTTAATCAATGGAGAAGTTGGCTGAAGTGTAATTATAATGTCATACTCATCGAATGCCAGTTTTTCCTTTTGAATCATTGCATCATGGATAACCGGATCAAGGAGAACTTCATCAGTAGACAGTTCTTCAGAGCGCCTAACGACACTAGCTCCAAATTTTTCGGCTATCAATGCAATTTGAGAATCATCAGTAGTTACAACAACATCATCAACATATTGGGATTCCTTGGCGACCTCAATAGAATAAGAAATGAGAGGTTTATTCTTGAGTAACCTCAAATTTTTACGAGGAATTCCTTTTGAGCCTCCTCTGGCCGGAATAACTACTAAAATCATATTATTATTAAACATATCTATCCCTTAAAATAATAAAATATAATAAATCCAATACTAAATATATTTATGATATAATATTAAATCTTCGGTGTTAATATGAATATGAAAGATATGTCTAAAAAGTTATTAGAAAAAATAAATGAATTAGCTACACCCGTAAAAATTATGCACGTGTGCGGTTCTCATGAACATACCATTATGGAAAATGGAATTAGAAGTCTGCTTCCTGAAGAAGTGGAAATCATTGCAGGGCCGGGATGTCCCGTATGCGTTGTGCCTTCACGTGAAATTGACGAAGCACTGGAACTTATTGACAAAGGGGTTACAATAACCACCTTTGGAGACATGTTAAGAGTGCCTGGTTCTGAAAGATCTCTCGCTGATGCAAAAGCAGAAGGCGGAGATGTAAGAGTGGTTTATGGAATTAACAGAGCAATTGAAATAGCTGAAAAAGTAGACAATGATGTTGCATTCATCTCAGCAGGATTTGAAACAACTGCACCTACAACAGCAGCAGAACTTCTAGCTACACCTCCTGAAAACTTCTCAGTGCTCTCATGCCACAGATTGATTCCTCCGGCAATTGACTTTTTAATCAATTCAGGAGAAACCAGCCTAAACGCATTAATCCAACCTGGACACGTCTGTACAATTATTGGAACAAAACCTTTCGAATACTTCTCAACTGACTACGGAATACCTCAAGCAGTAGCAGGATTTAACCCGTTAGACATATTAATGTCAGTATACATAATTTTAAGACAGATTCATAATGAAACACCGAAAATTGAAAATGAATACAAAAGAGCAGTTAAAGATGAAGGAAATGTTGTTGCACAGGAAATGATAGAGCAAGTATTCGATGTGACCTCAAGAGAATGGAGAGGATTTCCAAAAATACCTAACTCCATCCTGGAAATCAAAGACGAATTCAGTGAATTTAACGCTCGTGAAAAATATGACATTGAAGTCAAGGATGTTAATGAAGCCCCTAAAGGATGCATATGCGGCCCAATTCTAAGAGGACTTGCAAGACCTGAAGACTGCAAATTATTCAGAAAAGCATGCAATCCACTTCATCCAATCGGTGCATGTATGGTAAGTAAAGAAGGGACTTGTAACATCGCACACAGATATTCAAGAGGATAACCATGACAATCGAGGCAATAGCAGTAGACATTGATGGAACAATAACTGACGAAAAAAGGCAAATTTGCATTTCCGCAATTGAAGCTTTAAGAAAAGCAGAAGATGCAGGAATACCTACAATAATTGTTACCGGAAACGTAGTGAACTATGCATATGCTACTGAAGTTCTCATCGGATGCAGCGGAGGACTCGTATGTGAAAATGGAGGAGTTGTTTTTAAAGAAGGAGAAAACAACAATGCTGTTGAAATAATGGTGGATAAAAACTTCGTAACATCTGCTGAAAATCACCTTAAAGAAAAATTAGGAGACAAATTTGAAAAACATGCATCCCATGACAACATGTACAGATTAACTGAAACAGTATTCTACAAAACAATACCAAAAGAAGAAATAGAAGATGCCTTAAAAGACTTTGAATATCTTGACGAACTTGAAATTTATGATAGTGGCTTTGCACTTCACATTACCGATAAAAGAGTGAACAAAGGAACTTCACTCAGATATTTATGTGAAAGAAATGGAATAAATATGGAAAACGTGATGGCTATTGGAGACAGTCAAAACGATGAGGATTTCCTCAAGGAAGTCGGATACAAGATAGCCGTCGGAAATGCCGAAGACAAATTAAAAGAAATAAGCACATACACCTGTGAAAAATTTTATGGTGATGGAGTAGCAGAAGCTATTGAAAAATTTGCATTATAGTGATAAAATGATATATGAAATAGCTGATAAAGCAAAAAGGGCTGTTGAAAACGAATGTGACTCTTATGAAATTTACATTGACGAATCCAGACTTATCGAACTGGACTCAAAGCAGGACGAATTGAACTTTGCAAAAGAAGAAATCGAGCAAGGTGTTGGAATAAGAGTAATTAAAGACAATAAAGTTGGTTTTGCATTCACATCAAATTTAGATAAAATAGCTGAAACAGGAATGCAGGCCATAGAAAATACAAAACTTAACAAAAAAGATGAAAACTATGCATTCGCTGAAGTTGAAAAAGTAAGTGATGTTAAAAAAGTTTATGACAACAAATTTAATGATTTGGATCTTAACGAATCAGTCGAATTTTTGAAAAATGTCATCACAACTGCAACAGACAGCGGATGTGAAGTAACAGGATCAGGTTTTTCCGCAAGTGAAGGAAGATCATTAATCCTCAACTCAAATGGAGTTTCAATAAAAGATGAGGGCACCGGATTCGGAGTAAGCCTTTCAGTGACTATCCAAAAGGACGGTAAAATAGCTACAGCATACAACTCACAGGCATCAAGATTTTTCGATCTGGATGGTGAAAAATTAGCAAATGAAGTATGTAACCTTGCAAAAAGTTCTCTTGACACAAAACCTATTGAAACAAATGATTATGACGTTGTTTTAGATTATTATGCTGCAACCGGACTCCTTCAAACATTTATCAGTGCATTCAATGGTGAAAATGTAATGAGAGGAAGGTCAATTTTAAACGGCAAAATCGGCTCAGAAATTGCCAACCCAACACTCTCAATCATAGACAACCCTCTTTTAGAAAAAGGAATGTATACTGCAAAATGTGACGGAGAGGGAAGCGCATCTCAAAAAACCGATTTGATTAAGGACGGAGTTTTAAACTCATTTATTTATGACATTTACACCGCAAACAAAGCAGGTTTAAAAACAACTTCAAACGGATACAGAGGTTCATACCTCACCACACCTATGATTAATCCGACAAATCTCGAATTTAAATTCAGTGAAATGAGGAATTTGGATGAAATCAACAATGGTGTCTTAACAACAAGCGTTTTGGGAGCCCATACCGCAAACCCAATTTCCGGAGACTTTTCAGTTGAAGCAAGCAACGCTTTTAAAATAGAAAATGGTGAGTTAACAGACCCTATCAATAAGGCAATGATTTCTGGAAATATCTTTGAAATCATGAAAAAAGTGGAAGGTTTAAACTCAGAAATCAAGCAATACGGACCATACATAATTCCTAAATTGCTAGTACATGATTTAAGAGTTGTTGGTCAAAATTAAAAAAAAAGAAGAAAAATTAAATCTTTTTTAATTTTTCTCTATATCTGTCAATTGTATCCTGTTTATAGTCAATGGACAGATATTGTGAAGTTAATTCCTTATTTTTATCAAAATCTTTTATTTTTTGTTTTGTAAGATTATTAATGTCTTTATCTAGTTTTTTTAGTTGATTTTCAAAAGAATATTCTGATTTTCTCATGTTTAAATTTGTTTTACGAGCGATTCTTTCCAGTTCCTTATCCACATCAAAATCTTTTTTAGACATAATATCACTACATTTCAATAATAGGCAATTGAATCTCGGTTATGAACTCATCTTCATTGTCACAGTTATGGAAACCTTTTATTAGAACTTCCTTAGGTGACCCGATAATGTCATAATGATTTTTTTGAGCAACTTCAACAAGCTCCGCATAAGTGTCCATAATAGTGTCTGTTGAACCGAAATGCTTTGCTGCCAATACCTTATTTTCAATCATGTCGACAACACGGATTCTGTCGGTTTCATCAGCATCACCTTTGATTGCAATGCTTACATCATAAACTACATCACCCTGATTTACTTCATGCCTTGGTGAGAAATAAACAATGAATGGTTCTCCTTCGGTTTCAATATCTTCTGCATCAACCCAACCCATTAATATAGAAAGGAATATTCCTAAATCTTCAATTGGAGTTTTACAGTTAATTACTCCTAATTTTTGTTCTGGAATAACTTTTACTTCATAATCCATAATTACACCTTACATTAATTTTAATCCTAATTAAATAAATAAACTTCTACTTCCTCACCTTCATCCACCAACTCGACTAATTTCGGAATCTTCACATAGCCGTCAGCGGTTGAAAGTGAAAAGATTGCTCCTGAATCCTTGAATATAGGTTGAATGTTTTCTCCATCGACCTTAACCAGTTGGTATTGCATCCTTCCAACTTGAGAATGGATTCTTTTAGTAATTTTACCTTTTATGGTTTCAAGTTCAAAGTCCTTGTCAATTCCTGCAAGTTTTGTTAGAGGCTCTGCCACAAATGCGTTGAATATCATTAGAGCAGATACAGGATTGCCCGGAAGTCCTATGACAATTTTGCCGTCAATGACCCCTACGATTGTAGGTTTTCCAGGCTGAACTGAAATTCCGTGAATGTAGACTTCTCCAAGCTCATCGAGAACATGCTTCAGGACATCACCAAGGCCTGCAGAAGTTCCGCCAGAACACAACAGCACATCAACATCTTTTAAGGATTCTGTGATTTTTTCCTTGACTTCATCATAGTTGTCTCTCATTACGCCCAAGAATTTTGCATCGGCACCACAGGAAATTGCATCGTTTTTAATCATACCACCATTTACATCATAAATTTTTCCAAATGGAAGGTCTTCACCTTGAAGTGTGATTTCATTACCTGATGAAACTACACCAACTGTCGGTTTTTTATAAACTTCAATAGTTTCAAAACCCTGTGAAAGCAAAACGCCGATTTTACCAGGATTTAAAAAGTCCCCTTTTTTAAGAATCAGGTTGCCCTCTTCAATGTCAGATCCTTTTTTGGCGACATCCTGTGAAGGTGTTGCAGTTGTAAGCAAATTGACTTTTCCATCCAATTTTTCTGCATATTCAACCATCACGACAGCTTCAGCACCTTCAGGCATGGCTGCACCGGTACTGATTTCAATGCATTTGCCTTTTTCAACTTTTTTATCAGTGATTGAACCTGCTTCCAAAAAGTCAATGACTTCCAAGGTATTCGGAGATTCCTCAGATGCGCCGAAACTGTCTTCAGCAAGAATTGCAAAACCATCCTTCAATGCCTTATCAAATGGAGGGAAATCCATTCTTGAGTAAACATCTTCAAATAATATTCTGCCGTAAGATTCAGTTACTGCTATTTCTTCACTTTCTGCAGTCAGGTTCTTGTCAAATAAATCTTGAATAATATCGATTGCCTCATCGCATTCTTTTATTTTTAAAAATTCAGTTCCCATAGTTATCTCTCTTATATATTATCCAATAAATTAATATATAATATATCAATAAATATATAAATAATTTAATCTAATGAGAAATTATTATATTTTTTGGAGGAGAGTATTTGTCAAGACCTAATAACAATAATCAACAAGAGTACAGAAGGGTAAGAACTCCTAAAAAAGGAGAAATACCTGGAGTAGTTGAACAAATCATGGGACACGGAAAACTAAAAGTTCGCTGTGCTGATGGAAACATAAGAATGACCAGAATCCCTGGAAAAATGAAAAAACGTATTTGGATTCGTGAAGGAGACGTAATCCTTGTAAAACCATGGGACTTCCAAGCCGATGAAAAAGCAGACGTAATTTGGAGATACACAAAAACAGAATCCAACTGGCTTGAAAGAAAAGGCTACTTAAAAATGTAGTCTTACTACTTATTTTTTTGATATAAATGGACCCTAAAGTAGCTAAAGCAGATAAAAAACATGCTAAAATTCACTCTGAAAAAAGAAGAAAAGACAATTCAGAGAGAAAAACAGGAAATGAAGTTTTTGATAAAATAACATTGGAAACATTATACAAATTAGCTAATCAGGGACATATTGATATTTTAAACGGTGCAATTAGTACCGGCAAAGAGGCTAATGTTTTAACTGGAATCACTGATGATGAAAAGTTCATTGCAGTTAAAATATACCGAATTGCAACTTCTGATTTTAAAAAGATGGATTACTATCTTAAAGGCGATCCAAGATTTAACGTTAAAACCAAAAACAAAAGGAAAATCATATACTCATGGGTTACAAAGGAATTCAAGAACCTGACAAGATTATATGATGCAGGCGTTACCGTACCCAAACCGATTACCAGCGCAAACAATGTATTGCTAATTGAATTCATTGGCGATGAAAACGGAAATCCTGCCCAACCAGTCAGAAACCAGCCACCACAAAATCCAGATGAATTCTGGAACAAATTGCTTGTGCAATTAAAACTATTTGTAAATGAGGCAAAACTAGTTCATGGAGACCTATCCAACTACAATATCTTAAATTTAAATGAAGAACCAGTAATCATTGATGTTTCACAGTCAGTAGTTTTAGATAATCCAATTTCAAAAGAGCTTCTTGAAAGAGACATTAACACATTGGTTCGTGAATATACCAAACTTGGCGTTGAAACTAGTTTTAAAGAAGTTTGGGAATATGTGAGCCCAAAATTTTAAATATATTCCTAAAAAATCAACTAAATTAACATCACCCCAATCAGACAACTCATTTGCCAACCGAATTATTGATTATCTAGTCAATACATTTTTAATGTTCGAAATCAAAAATTGAAAGTATGAAAGGGATTTTTAACATTATTGAAAAATATTTTTTTATAATAATATTGGTGGCAGTAGCTATTTCTTTAGTTTATCCGAATTCATTCAAATGGGTTTTAAGCGAATATAATGGCATCAATATTCTTAATTTACTATTAAGTGTTGTTCTTTTTACAATGGGAACCACATTGAAAACAGATGACTTCATTAATGTGTTAAAAAATCCTAAGGCAATTGGAGTTGGAATTTCAGCGCAGTATATCGTAATGCCACTTATAGCATTTGCTCTTGCAAGGGCATTTTCTCTTGATACCGCCTTGACAGTCGGACTCATTCTTGTTGGAACAGTTCCTGGAGGAACAGCATCTGACGTCATTACTTTTCTTGCAAAGGGAGATGTGGCATTGTCAGTCTCTTTGACTGCAGTATCCACCGTAATTTCACCAATATTGACTCCATTAATCACATTATTGTTAATAGGCAATAGAATTCATTTCAATCCTACAGACATGTTCATTTCAATTGTCCAAATAGTGATTGTTCCAATAATTTTAGGTTTACTCTTGAATTACATATTCCCGGACTTTTGTGATAAATTAAAACATTATTTGCCTACAGCATCATCAATCGTAGTTTGTTTAATTGTTGCGGGAGTGATCGGAGCCAACAAACAAGCAATTTTAACTTCATCAACAATAATACTCATTGTCATTGCCCTACAGTACATCATTGCAATGTCACTTGGATTTGGAATTGGACATCTTGCAGGAATGAACAGAAAAGAGATAGTCACCGTAGCTATTGAACTGGCATTTCAAAATTCAGGCTTGTCAACCAGCCTTGCAAAAACCCATTTCCCAAACCTTACCCAGGCAACAGTTCCCGGAGCGCTATACTCTGTCTGGCAGAATTTTGCAGGATCAATTCTTGCCTATGCATTCAGAAAATATCAATCCTAACGGCAAGAATACCATAACATTCACACCAAACACGTCCCGTGCTATAATAAAAAGATTCTTTTTTTACAAAAAACACGTAAAGTTAATTACGTTCCTATTCTAAATTTTAAATAATATTCTTTAACAAAAACATTTAAAAATTTAAAATTAAATAAATAATATTAATTCTAATTTAATAAAAGGTGATAAAATGCCGGAAACAGATTATTTGAAAATACCTCAAAACAGAGTAGGGGCATTAATCGGAAGCAATGGAAAAGTCAAAAAATCCATTGAGAATGCTACCGGAACCATTTTAGATATTGACAGTGATGATGGTACAGTTTACATTACACCTAGAGAAGATATGGAAGATCCATTAGGCGTGTGGAATGCAAATCACATTGTAAAAGCGGTAGCACGTGGATTCAACCCTGAAATTGCTTTAAAATTAGTCAGTGATGACATTTATCTGGAAGTGTTAAGCTTACCATTATACATAGGAAAATCCAAAAAGGCCCTTGCAAGATATAAAGGTAGAATCATTGGAAAAGATGGAAAAACACGTGAAATAATCATGGAAATGGCCGAAGTGGATATGGCAGTGTATGGTAAAACCGTTTCATTGATTGGTGAGATGGATAACATCATGATTGCAAAAGAAGCAATTGAAATGATTTTAAACGGATCAAGACACAAGTCAGTCTATGGATTCTTAGAACATAAAAAAGAAACACTGAAAATGAAAGAATTCAAAGATTTGGTTGGAATCGAAGACGATAAAATCGAATTTAAAGATGGAATCGACTTCGACGAAAAAGATTTTTAGGAGCATGACTCCTAAAACCTATTTTTTTAAATTCAAAATTATTATAACATCACCTTAAAAATTATATACAAATAAATATTACATTGTCAAATCAATTTTAATGAAAGATAACTATAAAAATTATGCCAAATATAGCAAACTATTATATACTTCAACCAACATATATAGATAACATAGTACAAATACTATATTTTCTACATGTTTTTAAATTATTATTTTACCACATATTTAAACAAGACAGATAGGGTAGGGTATGAATATTACTCTTCAAATGCTCTCTCTTATAATTTAAATATATTCATGATAATAAATTTAAACATATTAAAATAAGGAGGAAAAATTTTGGCTCAAGAACAACAAATGGGACTTGATTGGGAAGAGGATTTTCAAAGATTAACCCCATCACAGTTCTTTAGAAAAAACAAGCAGATGCTTGGATTTACAGGTAAAATCCGTTCTTTAACTATTGTTTTTCACGAATTGATTACAAACAGTTTCGATGCATGTGAAGAATCCGGAATATTGCCTGACATCGATATCGAATTGAAACGTATCGACAAAGAACATTATATCCTAAGACATAAAGATAACGGACCGGGAATTCCTGAAGATTATGTAATGCAAGTGTACTGTATGATGTTTGCTGGATCTAAATTCAGAAACATCCAATCCAGAGGTCAACAAGGTTTAGGTTGTAGTGGATGTGTATTATTATCACAAATGACTACCGGTAAACCTGCACGCGTAATTTCATGTTACAAGGATGGAGATGAAATCAAAGGAGTAAAAATGAAATTTCAAATGGATGTGGAAAACAACCGTGGAATTTTAATGGAAAGAGAAGATTATCCTGCTGAAAGTACAGGAGTATGTATTGAATTACAATTTAAAGACGTGTCCTACTCCCTTGCAGAACAAGGCGCATTCGAATACATAAGAAGAACCATGATTGGAAACCCTCATGCAAAAATCACTTTCAGAGACCCATCAGGACACAAATATATCTTTAAAAGAGCAGCGGACGTAGTTCCAGTACAGCCAAAAGAAGTTTTACCTCACCCTAAAGGTGTAAGTGCTGATGACTTAATGACAATGGCTAAAAACACAGACAGTAGAAGATATAAAAGTATGTTAACTTCATCAATGTCAAGAATGTCTGCAAAAAGAGTTGATGAAATTGCAGAAATTACTGGAATTGACATGAACAAACGTCCAAAAGCCATGACCTTCCAAGAAGCAGAAGCTATTGTCCACTGTTTCAAGAAAATGAAATTCATGGCGCCTCCAACAGACGGACTTATACCAATCGGATCCGAACAAATTGAAAAAGGTATGAAACAAATCCTCAAACCGGAATTTGTTGCCACAATTACAAGAAAACCTGTAACATATGCAGGTGGTGTCTCATTCATTATTGAAGCAGGTCTCGCATACGGTGGAGAAGCCGGAAGAGTCGTAAGTGAACAGAGAAAATCTGAAATCATGAGATTCGCTAACAGAGTTCCATTAACTTTCGATGCAGGAAGCTGTGCAATCACAGAAGCACTTAAAAGTATCGATTGGAAACGTTACGGCTTAAGAGACATGGATAATACTCCATTAACTTTATTTGTAAACATTATCTCAACTCAGGTACCATACCTTTCAACCGGTAAACAAAGTGTTTCACCAGAACCTGAAATTGTCCATGAAATCAGACAAGCAACCATGAAATTAGCTCGTAAATTACAAAAACACTTAAGAGCTAAAAGAGCAGCTAAAGAAAAAGAAAAACGTTCAAAAGTATTTGAAGAATACGTACCAGTTATCATTGAAGAAGCTGCAAAACTTGGTGAAACCGGAGTTCCTGAATATCAGGATATTCTTGTAAAGGTTACTAAAAGAGCACTTGCCGAGCTACTTGGTGAGAAAGTGGAAGAAGAAGAGGAAGAAGAACTTGATGCAATCATCATGGAAGAAGTTGACGAATTCGGACATGCAGTTGAAGACGGCCAATCTGCATTAGATAACTTCGAAGAAGATGATGTTGAAGACGGTTTTGAAGATTAGGTGATTTAGATGGCAGACAAACCAAAAAGTGGAAAATCCCATAAAGAAGAAAGAAAACAATACACCTACAATAAATTAAAAGGATTAGGTCAAGAAATTATCGAAGACATTGAAAAAAATAAAGTGCCTAGTCTTAAAATTCCATCCCGTGGTACTGGAAACATTGTTTTCAATGATGCAAAAAGATACTACGAGTTAGGTGACAGGTATGGAAGAAGATCTTTAGGAAATGTAAAACAAATCAGAAAATTAGGTCAAATGGTTTATGTAGGAAATTTCTGTAAAGATTTAGTTGCAAGAGAAAAAACAGCTACCATCAGGGAAATGTATTACGTTTCTGAAGGTTGGGGAATCAGCTTTAAAACACAACAAGAATCCAACATCGTGGGTGAAGACCTTGAAGTGAAATTAGGAGTAACCCGTGAAGATTTAGGATTAATGCCTGAAGAAGACGGCGCATCAGTTTACGGAGACATCACATTATTAGATGAAGTGGAAATTAACGCTGCAAAAATGGGAAAATCCGGTTATACAATTTCTCCAACAATTGACCAGGTAGAATTCCTCGATCACAATGTAGATAAAGTATTAGCTGTGGAAACCATGGGAATGTTCCACAGGTTAGTACAAGAAAATGCTCATAAAAGATTTAACTGTTTGATTGTTGGGCTTAAAGGACAGGCAGCTCGTGCAACAAGAAGATTCATTAAAAGAGTTAATGAAGAACTTGGCTTACCAGTCTACATCTGTAACGACGGAGACCCTTGGGGATTCCACATTGCACAGGTAATTATTTCCGGAAGTGCAAAATTAGCTCACGTTAACGATCAGCTTGCTACTCCTGACGCTAAATTTATTGGAGTAACTGCATCAGACATCATCAATTACGATTTACCAACCGATAAATTGAAAGATGTCGACGTCATGAGATTAAAAGAGCTTTCAAAAGACCCAAGGTATAAAGGTGATTTCTGGCAAACAGAAATTAAGAAAATGCTTAAAATCGGTAAGAAAGCAGAACAGCAATCTTTCTCAAAATATGGGCTTGAGTATGTTGTAGACACATACTTCCCAGCTAAATTTGAAGAAATGGAAAATCAAGCATAGTCTTGAACCTTTCCTCCTTTTTTTTATTTTTTTAAAATATCGTCACTATAACATTTATATACTATAAGATTCATATACCCCCTTAGGTATAGGATGTGTTATTTTGAAAGAATGTATGGATAGTGACAATTTACATAGGAGACTCAAGAAAATCATCGGACAAATCAATGCAATTGACAGAATGATTGATGAGGATATTCCTTGTGAACAGATTTTAATGCAGGTAAATGCATCAAAATCAGCATTACATAAAGTCGGACACATTATTGTTGAAGGACACTTAGAACACTGTGTAAAACAGGCTATTGAAGATGAAGATTCTGATGAAGCGATAAGTGACATTACTTCAATTTTGGAATATTACTCCAGACTTTAATTTTTTTTAAAATGACTTTATACCCAATGGGGTATATCTATACTATTGGGGCTGTTTAATATGAATTTTACAAGGGATGAGAAAGTAGATATCCTGCTTATAGCAATCTCCACAATAAGCGTAATTGCAAGTTTCACTCTATCTCTCGATTACATCGCATGGATTGCAGTTATACTTTGTGGAATACCTATATTTAAGGAATGTATAGAAGGTTTAATAACTGAATTTGACATTAAGGCAGATTTGCTTGTTTCAATTGCAATTATTGCATCAATAATCATAGGTGAAGTATTTGCAGCAGGCGAAATTGCAACCATCATGGCAATTGGCGGATTCTTGGAAGAATACACAGTTAACAAAACACAAGGAAAAATAAAAGAACTTGTTAAAATGTCACCTCAGGACGCAACAAGAATAAAAAATGGAGTCGAAGAAAAAATAGCTGTCAAAAATGTACAAGTCGGAGATATCTTAAAAGTGCTTCCAGGACAAAGCATACCTACAGACGGGATAATTGTCAACGGAGAAACATCAATTGACCAATCCACATTAACAGGAGAATCACTGCCAGTAGATAAAACAGCAAATGATGAAGTGTACAGTGGAACAATCAATCTTTACGGATCATTTACAATGAAATCCACAAAAGTCAGCCAGGAGAGTTCTCTTCAAAAATTAATAAGATTGGTTGAATCCTCCAAACCTGAAAATGCGAAAATAGTTCGTCAAGCGGACAAATGGGCAACATTAATTGTAGTCATAGCATTTACTGCAGCTATTCTTACATATTTATTCACCTTTGAAATAATTAGATCAGTTACAATTCTGGTAGTATTCTGCCCATGTGCATTGGTTCTTGCAACACCCACTGCAATCATGGCTGCAATAGGCAATCTAACTAAATACGGCATTCTTGTAAAAGATGGGGAAGCCATAGAAGAATTGGCAAAGGTTGATGAAATGGTGTTTGATAAGACAGGAACACTAACATACGGCAAGCCAAAGGTCATTAACATCACTTCAGATAATCCCCAAGAAATGATGTATCTTTTAGCATCACTGGAATCCCAATCCGAACACCCCCTAGCAAAATCTATTGTAAATCATTACAATAATGACAATTTAGCGCAAGTCAATGACTTTAAAATGCATATCGGAAAAGGAATTAGTGGAACAATAGACGGTTTTAAAGTGATTGCAGGAAATAAAGAACTGTTTGAGCTGGAAAGTATTGAATTAGCTCAAGAACACGAACCCAAAAGTGGCGAAATACCGATATATGTAGCCAAAAATAACAGATATATTGGAAAAATCCTATTGGCGGATACAATACGAAACGAATCAAAAGAAGTATTAAGAAATCTTAAGCGATTAAGAATCAAAACAACATTGCTTACAGGAGACAATGAAAAAACCGCAAATTACATTGCAAAACAATTAAAAATTAGAAATGTTAAATCAAACTGCCTGCCTGAAGATAAAACCAACTACATTAAAGACGAACAATTATTAAAACATAAGGTTGCAATGATTGGTGATGGCATAAATGATGCACCATCTCTCAAAAAGGCAAATGTGGGAATAGCAATGGGCAGCATTGGAAGTGACATAAGCGTTGAAGCGGCAAACATTGCTTTGATTAACGACAACATAGAAGATATTCCACACTTAATGGGAATTGCAAGAAAAACTATCAGAACAATAAACTTGAGCATTGCATTTGCATTGACATTGAATGTTGCCGCAATGGCATTGGCGATTCTCGGAATGTTAAACCCTATTGAAGGAGCATTAATACACAATATAGGATCAGTAATTGTAATCATTTATTCAACATCATTAATCAAATACAAAATATCAAAAAAAGATTACAAAAAGGTTAAAAAGTTAGGTGTGACTAAAAGTTTAAATAAATCCATTACATAATATTATATATCGATAATAAGGTGATTTATTATGGCTGAAAAAGAAATCAAAGTAGTGGGCATGCACTGCCCATCATGCGTAAATGCTGTAGAATTATGTTTAAAAGATGTTGACGGAATCGAAGATGCAAAAGCAGATTT
>NZ_CAMJCX010000032.1 GCF_946404245.1 uncultured Methanobrevibacter sp. | reverse complement strand
ACTTTCATTAAGCTTTGTGCATCTCCAACAGAACCAGCTATGGTTGTTACAATATGATCGTCAATTTTAAATATTTTTTCTGCGACTTTGTGAGCTACTAAGTTTCCCATACTAGCTCTTCTTTCGCTTGCAAATACAACTCCATCTTTACAAGTAATTCCAACGGTTGTTGTACCTTCTAATATTTTATCATCCATTTAAATTCACCTCATATAAGAGTTTAAAATATCTAATTTCAACTACTTAAGGTAATGTATTAAAATCAAATTTAATGTTTTAAATTTATTTAAAATCAGAATCAATTATTAGTATAAACTAACAATATTAATATTATCTATTTGTATATATAAACTTTTCTTATTCGGTGAGATGATGAAATATAAAATAATCGGTGATGTTCTAATTGTGGATAATAATTATTCAAACGATGATTTTGAAAGTTTATCCAAAAAGCATAATGTTAAAACTGTTATGAAAATCGACCATATTCAGGGAACCAAAAGGGAGCCTGTTTATAAGATTCTTTATGGCAGTGAAACCGAAACCATCAATAAAGAAAACGGATGCCTGTTTAAGCTGGACTTGTCGAAAGTCATGTGGTCAAAGGGAAATAACAATGAACGTTTAAGAATAGCAAAACTGGTTGGTGATGGAGAAACAGTCATTGACATGTTTGCCGGAATCGGCTATTTTTCGATTCCTATTGGGGTTCATTCAGAAGCAAAGCAGGTTTATGCAATTGAAATCAATCCTAATTCTCACCATTATCTGTGTGAAAACATCAAATTAAATAAATTAAGTAATGTCACTCCAATTTTAGGGGATTGTATGGTTGAAACACCTAAATTAAAGGCAGATCGGATTGTCATGGGTTATGTGAAGACAACTCATCATTATCTGAAGGTGGCTATCGATAGCCTGAATCCTGGCGGGATAATTCACTATCACGAAACCGTTCCTGAAAAACTAATGAATTCACGGCCTGTTGAGAGAATTATTTCACAAGCGGGCGATAGGGATGTTGAAGTGTTAAAAATAAATAAAATAAAAAAATATGCTCCTGGAGTGGAACATGTTGTAGTTGACGCTAGGATAAGTTAGCTATTTTATCTAAAATATAATCGCTTAACCATTCATTGTTTATGTATTTTTCATAAACGCATAACCTTTCAGTCAATTCAAAGCCAGCATCTTCTGTCAATTGTTTGAGTTCATCAATTCCTGGCCATGGGGATGTGATATTTACAAAATCAGGGCTCACCGGAGATACGCCACCCCAATCATCAGCGCCGCATAACAAGAATATTTGTGCAGTGTCATTGTTCAGATTAGGTGGAACTTGAATGCTGACGTCAGTATCCTTGAACACTAATGTTCCAGCAATAACTGTTCTAATCATATCCAAAAAGCTAGGTTCGGCCCAATCTTCCATTTCAATTCCTGGAATTGGGGTGAAATTCTGAATGATTACTTCCTGAATATGTCCGTATTTGTCGTAAATATCTCGGATTGTCAATAAAGAATCGGCAATTTCTTCTTTTGTCTCGCCAATTCCAATCAATATTCCTGTTGTGTATGGAATTTTAAGTTTTCCTGCATTTTCAATAGTTTCAATCCTCAAATCCGGATTTTTTCCGGGACTTTTGTTGTGGGCAGGCAATTCCATTAATCTTTTAGACGAATTTTCAAGCATTAATCCCATTGATGCATTAACTTCTTTCAAGCGTTTTAAAGCATCAAAACTGAAGTTACCTCCGTTAGTATGAGGCAGTAAGCTGGTTTTATCTAATGTCATTTGACATATATCGTAGATATAGTCAATCATGTTGTCATAGCCGTATTCCTTGAGTTTGATTTGGACAATTTCTTCTTCATCTGCATCTTCGCCAAAAGCAAACATTGCTTCCTTACACCCATATTTTTCAGCTTCTTTGAGGTCCTCCAATATTTCCTCTTTTGTTTTAAGAATTATTGCTTGTGGGTCGTCAGGATTCTTTTTAAAATTACAATATCCGCAATCGTTTCTGCAGATTTCAGTTAATGGTATAAAAATATTTTTAGAAAAAGTAATGAGATTATTCTCTCGATATTTAGCTGTTTCTAGCATAAAATTGATTATGTCTTTATCGGTAGCAGTTAATATTTCGAGAATATCTTCTTTTGTTATAGTTTGCATGTTTAACCTTTATGTTCAGATACGGTAACTTCCACATATAATGGTGGAATTTCGTTTTTATCTTCCCAAATAGCTATAATGACCTCAAAATTTGGAAGTTCAAATATTTTGTATTCAACTACAAGTCCCATTGATTCCAAGTCTTCCTTAACTCTCATGAAACCATGTTTATCAACAGTATTAGTAGTTATTTCAGTTTTTTGTATATTTTTGTCTCCTTCTTTTAAGATTTCTTCTATTTTTCCAGAATTTGGGTCAAGTTCGGTTCCACCTAATATTTCTCCAATTTCTAATAGTTTTGCTTCGAAATCTTCAAGAGGGATGACAGTTCTTGATCTTCCTCTAACAATTAAAATGTTATCGTTATCAATTGCAGGTCTTGATCCTTTAAATGCATCAAAAAATCCCATTACTTGTCCTGCAATTTCATAAGTTTTTTTCATTAAATCATATCCTATTCAATATTTAATTCTGCTTTAAGTTCGCCCATTGTGGTTACTTTTTCAGCAAATGCATTGTGTCTGTGAATACTTTCATGATTTTCTTGACGTGAAGTAATTAAAGTGTCGTCAGGGAAATCAGAGTATTTGTTTGCAATGCTTTCCATCATGTTTCTTACACAATCTTCAACAAATACAGGTTTTCTGTGTGCATTCATGACAGTTGCATTTTCATCTGGCCTTTTCAATAATTCACATACAGGGGAACTCATAGAGGTCTCGATAATGTCAATAAGGTCTTCTGCTTTAACAATTTTATCTTCTGGAACTTCTATCAATAGTGTTCCAACACCTCTTTGGTTGTGTGAAGCAAAAGTAACAGTGTCCAATACTTTTTGTGTAGTTTCTTCATCTAAGAATTCTAATAATTTGGTTTTATCAGATTCTCTTACAGATTCCTGTGCACAAGGACAAACGGTCATTCCAATGACTTCAGCACCAATACTTTTTCTGATAGATACAGTTCCATCATCATCCCTATATCCAACAGCTTTAGCGATTAAGTTAGCCATTTCTTGGGTTTTATTTTTGGTTACTGGTGACTCTCTCATAAACATGAAATCGGTAGTCATGGATATTTCAACGCGTTTTGCATATTCATGTTTGGTCATCATGCATTCTACAATTTTAGCACATAATGATTCAACATCAACTGTAGAATCCTTAGCAACAGTTTCAAGAACTTCGCTGATTGCTTCTGGATTTCTAGACATGTGCACACCTTTTTGATCATTTGGTAAGTCTACAAATGCATCAAAGGTTGGTAATAATATTATAGGTCTTTTATTTTTTCTTTCTAATTGTAATAGTTTTTTAACTCCGGTAACACCTACCCTAGTTAATTTGATAGGTATGCTTGGAGTGTCATCTTGTGTGTCGGGTAAGCATATAGCCAATTTAATTACCTCGAAATTTTTTAGTTAAATATTATATATTTTTCATGTCTTTTTATTTATATATTTATATTTATTTTTCGATATGAATGGTAATTAATGGTTATTTGATGAAATTTGTTTTTTACATTTTTTTCGGTAAAAATAGTGGGTCATTTGATGATAATTAAAATAAAAGAAAAAAAGTTTAAAAAGCAGTTGGAATACTGCTCTTTTATAAGATATTGGAGGATCCCATATCCTCTTTAATAACATCTAAAACTGTTTGGGTGTATGTTCTTTCTATAATTGGATCTTTTAGCAATTCTTTGATGAATGCATTTAATTCATTGGTATTCCTAAATTTAGCAATTAAAAAAGCATCATATTCTCCAGTAACGTCATAGATTCCTACAACATTTTTATTGAAGAAAGTTTTTTCTTCCCAATTTTTAAGTTTTCCACCTTTTACTCTAACACCAATGATGGTGGTTAAGACAAATCCTAGTTTTTCATGATCAATAACTGGAGAGAATTTTTTGATTACGCCGGATTTAACCATTTTATCTATACGGTTATGTACAGTTCCTACAGAAACGTCTAAACTACGTGAAATTTGTCTATAAGATGTTCTTACATCTTCATTGATTATTTTTAAAATGTTAATGTCGGTATCGTCAAGTTTTACGACATTATCTTTTGTTTTTACCATATTTAATCTCCCTATTTAATAATGTTAATTGTTACAGATTAAATCTATAATATAACTTATAATTATTATATTGTTTTATAATATTTAAAACTATTTATTCATTGTATAAATTTTTTTTAATTTTTAATTAAAATTGAAATATTGTATTCTATTTAATACATATTCATTTACCTTAGAATGATTATCTGATTATATGTAACATATTTCTTATTTTATTTGAATTTTGTCAAATAATTTTCATATAATTAGAAAAGTTTAATTAATCTTTAGGTTCTAATTTTATTAAAATTTTTTCAAGGTCTTTGATTGATGCATCAGTTTTTATTCCTAGAGGGTTGAAATGAGTTTTAATGGCAATAAAACCTTCTTTTTTCATTTCATCAAAAATCAAATCTAGTTTTGATGCACTAATTTTCAAAGATTTGCATACTCTATGGATGTCGTAAAAGGTTATTGGGGCATCAGATTCAATGAGGCAACTGTTCAATAATTTTAATGCCTGTTTTTTAGTATTGATTTTTTTATTTTCTGCTTCATCAATCATTTTTTGGATAAATTCTCCGTCTTGAATATCTCCTAACCATAATGGGCCAGCATGTATTAATTTTTCACCACAAACCGGACAGACATCTTCAACAGAACTTGCCAGTCCTTGGCTGGTTTGCCTGTGCAAACAATTTTTACAGTGACTTATATATCCTAGATTTTTTAAGCTTTCATCAGTTCTTTTAGACCCTTTCTTAACAATAATATATAATCTCATATAATGTTCAGTACTGTGGGACATTTTCACTTCAATATATTTAGCATATTTTGAAAGGGTCAATGCAACAAATCCTGCAAGTATCCTTATGCCTGTTTCATGACAATACTCGCTTTTGTAGGGTTTAGCATTATATTTGCGAATACACGGTTCTTGATATGTTCCACAGAGGGCTGAAGTATCGGTAGCAGTTACACAAAGTAATGAATTTCTGCCTGCACAATAACCTGCAGAATCCAAGAATGGTGAAGGTGTTCCAAATGGATCAATGTCTATAACATCGAATTGTCCTCTTTTCATTCTTAAGAACATGCTTGCATCATGTTGGTGAACTTCAATGTCTTCCAAATCATTCAATTCAATGTTGTGTCTTTCATAGTGGTTTGCAGTCTCACTAATGTCGTTGATATATACATTTCCAACCCCGTAAACTTCATTTTTATAACGAATGCCTCTGATTCCGCTTCCGCCAAATAAATCACATATGTCAATATCTCTTTGCACTTCATTTTGATATACCTGCAATGCGAGTATTGACAAATCTCTGTTTAATTCCATGTGGGGGTTGTAAAATACCGGCGCATCAGATGAAACTTTATCAAATTCTGGAAATTCTATTTTTGTCAAACCTTCTTCAATACTTTTAATTTTATATTCATCCATTGGTTCCACTCTTAATTGTTTTAATTGATTAAGTAATGTTTTAAATATTATTAGATTTAAATATTAGTATAGTAAATTTAAATCTAATTGGTGATGAATGTGTCAAATATTAAAGTTCCTATTGCAAAACCAATAATTGGAGACGAAGAAATAGAAAATGTAGTTGAAGTTCTTAAATCAGGAATGATTGCTCAAGGTCCTAAAGTAGCAGAATTTGAAGAAAGATTTGCTGAATGGGTTGGGGCTGATTATGGTATAGCTGTTAATTCAGGAACAGCTGCTTTACATGTTGCATTGCTTTCATGCGGTATCGGTGAAGGTGATGAGGTAATTACTACTCCGTTTACTTTCATTGCAAGTGGAAATTCAATATTATACACAGGAGCAAAACCAGTATTTGCAGACATTGACTTAAAAACATATACTATTGACCCTGCTTCAATCGAAAATCTGATTTCTGAAAACACTAAAGCAATTTTGCCTGTTCAATTATATGGCCAAGCAGCAAACATGGAAAAAATCAATGAAATTGCTGAAAAATATGGTTTGACTGTTATTGAAGATGCTGCACAGGCACACGGTGCGACTTGCAATGGTGAAAAAGTTGGAAGTTTAGGTGACATGTCCTGCTTTAGTTTTTATCCTACCAAAAACATGACAACTTCCGAAGGCGGAATCATCACAACAAACGATGAGGAACTAGCGGAAAATGCTAGGGTATTTAGGGCTCATGGAGCAAGTATCAGATATCACCACGATGAAATTGGATACAACTTTAGAATGACTGATATTTCAGCAGCAATTGGTTTGGCACAATTAGATAAAATTGATGAATTTAATAATCAGAGAATAGCTAATGCAGCATATTTGAATGATGGATTGAAAGATGTTGAAGGTGTAGTGACTCCTTACTGTGCACACGGATCAAAACATGTATATCACCAATATACAATTAGAGTTGAAAAAGGAGATAGGGATGATTGGGTTGATATCATTAATGAATGTGGCGTAGGAACCGGTATCCATTATCCAATTCCATTATACAACCAACCAATTTACAAAGCATTAGGTATTTCTGGAGATTGTCCGAATGCAGAGCTTGCAGCAGACAATGTAATTTCACTTCCAGTTCACCCATCACTTACAAAAGAAGATTTAGATTTAGTTATTGAAGCTGTAAAAACAGCTTCTGATGAGTTAGATTAATTCTAACTTTCTTTTTTTTATTTTAACATTTCATTTACAGTATCAACTTTAGCGTCTAAAGTTCTGTTTTCCAAGTCTCTTCTGTCATCTACTTTTATCACTGTGTATACTCTTCCGATTCCAAGTTCAAAGATAGCTTCTTGTGCATTAGCTATTGCAGAGTATAACTCTTCTAAATTGTCTGCTTCAATTTGAGTGCCCATTCCAGTCAACTGATAATTAAGTCCGGAATCTTTAATTGATTGCACTGCGGCGGTTACATAGTCTTTACATTCGGTAGTTTCAGTTCCAACAGGTAATATTGCAAAATCACATGTAATCATTTTTTTCACCTGGTAAAATTATTTATTTATCTTTGTATAAATTAATTTAGTAATGGTTAAATTAAACAAAGAAGAATTCAATGAAAAGATTTTTACAAGAATTAATAATTTAATTTCTGATTATGAATTAATCAAGGAAGGTGAACTGATAGCCGTTGCACTTTCCGGTGGAAAAGATAGTGTACTGACA
This sequence comes from uncultured Methanobrevibacter sp., assembly GCF_946404245.1. Lineage (GTDB taxonomy): Archaea > Methanobacteriota > Methanobacteria > Methanobacteriales > Methanobacteriaceae > Methanocatella. Next base: position 10,858 of record NZ_CAMJCX010000032.1, on the reverse strand, counting down.
CTTCATGCACTAAAAAATTATCAGGAGTTTTTAGATTTTGACCTTGTTGCAATCAGTGTTGATGAAGGGATTGAAGGTTACAGGCAACATGGTATTGATTCAGCCGTTAATAATGCTAGGCAATTGGGTGTTAAACTGGTTCAAAAATCATTTAAGGATGAGGAAGGATTTTCTTTAGATGATATTTATCAGGATTTTAAAAGTGCATGCATTCCATGCGGTGTTTTTAGAAGAAATATTTTAAATAAAACTGCTTATGAATTGGGAGCTGTTAAAATAGCTACAGGTCACAACTTGGATGATGAAATTCAATCATTTTTGATGAGTTTTGCTCGTGGAGACACTATTAAATTTTCCAAGTTCGGTCCTGAGTTGGATGTTATTCATCCGAAGTTAGTTCCAAGAATAAAACCTTTATGGAACACTCCTGAAAAAGAGGTAGGTATGTGGGCTGTATTAAATGATATTGATATTCATTTGGATGAATGTCCTTATTCTCATTTATCATTAAGGGCAAAAATTAAAGAATTCCTGAATGTTAGTGAAGATAACTATTCTGGTGTCAAAAATAATGTGATGGAATCATTTCAAAAGATATTGACATTTGAAAATGATATTTCCACAAGCCTTAATGAATGTGAAGTCTGTGGTGAGCCGACTTCCTCAAATGTTTGCAAGGCCTGTGAGTTAAAAGAGTTAATTTCTCATAATTGCGAAAGCCATGTAAATAATGAATAACGCAACTAGAATAATTCCTTCTTTTTTATCATATTTTTCTTGGGTTTTACCAAAGATGAAGCATAAGATTGTTACTGCTATCATGAATATTACATCTATAATCATGCTTGAGTCAAGCGGGATTGCGCTTATTGCACTACTTGCACCTAATACGAATAGTATGTTAAAGATGTTTGATCCGATAACATTACCTATAACTATTTGATTTTCACCTTTCTTTAAAGCAGTAATGGATGTGACAAGTTCTGGTAAAGAAGTACCTATTGCCACAATGGTTAAACCTACTAAAGTTTCACTCATTCCGAGTGCAATTGCTATATCTGATGCACTATTCACTACTAAATCTCCACCAATAATAATTCCTGCAAGTCCAACGACTATGAAAATTATACTTTTTGGAAGAGTTAATTTTGGTTTTTCAACGACATCGCTGCCTTCAGACTTCTTAGCGCTTCTAATGAGATATAAAACATAAGCAATTAGTATAATTAATAAAATTATTCCTTCAATGCTTGAGATGTCTCCGCCTATAAAAATAAATACTGCAAATAATGCTGTAATTACTACCAGGAACGGCAAATCTTTGTTTAAAACACTTTTTTCCATTAACAAATCACCAAGTAATGCTGCAATACCGATAACCATTAACATGTTGAATAAGTTACTTCCGATTACATTACTGACTGCCATTGCATTGCTTCCAGTCAATGAAGAAGTAATTGATACTGCTGCTTCAGGAGCACTGGTCCCAAATGCGACAATTGTTAAACCAACAATGATAGTTGGAATTTTCAAAATGGATGCGATACTGCTTGCTCCATCAACAAAAAAGTCTGATCCTTTAATTAAAAATACAAATCCTACAATTAATAAAACTACTTGGAGTATAATTGATGCGTCCATATTATTCCTCTTTACTTTCTTCTTGCGGTCCTAAATCAGTTACAAGAACTTTATCAATTTGATGTCCGTCAATGTCAATTATTTCAAAAATGAATCTTCCACATTCATATTTATCTTCTTCATCAGGGATTGTACCGCTGATACTTAGGATAAATCCTGCAAGTGTGGTGTATCCGTCTTCTTCCTCGTCAGGCAGTGAATCTTTAAAGTCAAATAATTTTTTAAACTTGTCAATAGGATATCTTCCATCGATTAGCCAAGTTCCATCTTTTCTTTCGATTGCTTGAGGTTCATCTTCTTCATCGATACCAGGAATGTCTCCTACAATGCCTTCAAGTAAATCGTTTAAAGTTATTAATCCTTCAACACTACCGAATTCATCTACAACAAGAGACATGTGGACGTATTCTTGATTTTCTTTAAATTCTTTTAATAATTCTAATGTTTCTAAGTGTTCTGAGACGACTAACGGTTCTTTTACAATTTTATGAATGTCAAATTCGTCTTCAGTGAACAGTGCGGAAAGAATGTCTTTAGCTTGAACTACTCCAATGAAATCATCCAGTTCTCCAGAGGATATTGGGAAGATTGACCTTCTACTTTCAACAATTTTAACTTTATTTATTTCCTTGTCATCTTCCAAGTCAATCCAAATAATTTCATTTCTCGGAGTCATTATGCTTTCAACTTTTTGGTCATCAAGTTTGAAAACTCTTTTAATGATGTCTTCCTCTTCTTTTTCAATAGTTCCGTCTTCTCTTCCTTCTTGAATCATTAATTCGATTTCTTCTTCTGTAACTAAGTCATCATTTTTGTTTTCAATTCTCATTAACCATAAAAGGAAACTGCTTGATTTTGCAAGGATGAAACTTACAGGTTTGGAAATTTTTGACAATATTACCATGCTTTTTGCAACTTTCAGAGAAACTCTTTCAGGGTCGTTTAATGCAATAACTTTAGGAACAATTTCTCCAACAACTAAAGTCAAATAAGTAGTTACAATAACGACAATTGCTACACTAATCGGTTCACTGTAGGGGATGAATGAAATTAATTTTGATAGTGGCTCTGCTAATGTTACTCCACCGAAGGCCCCAGTTAAAACACCAATAAGTGAGATACCAATTTGCACTGTAGATAAAAATTCATTAGGATCTTCTAATAAATCAAAAACAATTTGAGCTCTTTTATCTCCATCGTCTAAGTATTTTTGCATTTTTGCTTTTCTTATGGATACAACAGCCAATTCGGCCATTGATAAATATCCAGTTAATATAATTAAAACTAATATTATAATTATTTCGAGTGCCGTTCCAATCATTTTTAACAAACCATTAAAACTTATAGTTCACTGGCTCTTTTAAAGTCAGTGTTACCATATATCTCATCCTGCATTTGTTGCACTGCATAGGATGCGTCTTCTCTTGTAGCAACCTTTTTAAATATCCTTCTTTGTTTAACCTTCAAAGTTTTTCCACAAACACATTTGCGTGTTGCCACTCCTTCTTTTGCATATAATACACGACCGCAGTCGCAACGAAATATAAGATACATGATATTTTTTCCATTTAAAATTAATAGTAATTATTATTTAATCAATATATTATATAAAATTATCATTATCCACCAAATATTTTCATGAATAATGGTATGAATACTCTGGATGGTAAAATCACCAAAGTCGCAAGTGTGACTCCTAAATTGGTTCCCACCACTACTAAAAGGATTCTGAAGATATTATTGTCCCATAAATCTCTTAAACTCTCAATATGTGCTAAATTTTTAATATCGCTCTGCCTTACTTTTCTAAATTTAGCTTCAGTCAATCCGGAAAACCATCCTGCAGCGAGCAATGGATGTATGATAGTTAATGGCGCCACAACTCCTCCAACGATTGCGGATTGAATTTTTGATCCGGATAAAATTGAACCAATAAATCCCATAATCATACTTATTATGATAAATTCGTAAATATTCCAGGCTATATTTATACCATTAAAAAATGCCAGAAAAAATATCACAACAAATAATATAGGGATTAATGCTAAAAATATTTTGAGCCATGGTATTCCTTTTTTTTCATTAATTTTTTCCAGTTCTTGTAATGGAGGTAATGTTTCAGGGTTATCCAGGTATCTTTCAATTCCCGGTTGGTGTCCTGCACCAACAACTGCAATAACATGGTCTTGAGGTAATTGAAGTAATCTTCCAGCAAGATATGCATCTCTTTCATGCACAAGGACTTCATAAACGCTTGGGGCTTCATCCTTAAACATTTCCATTAAATCATCAAGATTGTCTGGATTTTTAAGCTCTTCAATATCTACATCTTCTTCTTCACCAAATCCTAAAGCGGAAGCTATTAATCCATACATGAATTTTGCTTTTTCGACAAAACCCATTTTATTTAAAGCCCTTTGCAATGTTGTACTTATGTCTCTGTCGATTAGGGCAATTGGTATTTTCAAATCTTCGCATGCTTCAATAGCCCCAACCATTTCCGCACCGGGCTTGACATCAACATCTGCTCCAACTTTGGATTGGAAATAGCTAAGAAGTGTTGTTGTAAAAAATAGTCCTACTTTGTTTTCTTTAATGATGTTTGAAACAGAAATAGTATCATCATGTTCAATTCCAGCCATTTCTTCTTTAAGTCGAACATATCTGCCTCTATCTAGTTCAATAGCAACTACTTCGGGTTGTTGTTCGTAAATGGCATCTTTAACTTCTTCAACACTATTTGCAGATACGTGTGCAGTACCTATAATAGTTAAACATTCTCTTTTCAAAACAAACACTTCTTTATTTTTTTATTCAACTAATGTTTATTAATTCTAAATATATAAATTTAATCTTTAATTAATTTAAGTTCTTTATTTGCATATATTGCCACATTTTCACTAATATTTTTCTGACAACAGCAGGTCACATCTTTTTTGTATCCAATTTTTGCAAGATGTTTTCCTGACCTGGAGTTATAAAATCCTGATTTTAATGAATTATAATCTCTGCTGGCCATTATTGCGGCTTTTGCAAGTTCACTTAATTCATACTCTTCTAAATTTTGACAGATTTGATATAATATTTCGCCGGATGCCAAAAAATCTTCCAGTGCAAATTCTCCTTTAACGCCAGCCATTACAACATCTATGTGGTTTTCAGCAATTTTTGCGGAAGATTCTCCCACAGCTTTTGCATTAATGAGTGATCCCACAAGAACCTTTGAGTTCATGTTTTCAAGAATTCTTGTTCCGTTTGTTGTTGTCAGTATCAATGTTTTTTCGGAAGTCTCATATTCTTCAACAGATTTAGGTGAATTTCCCACATCAAAACCTTCAATTTTTTTACCATTTCTTTCACCTGCAATGACTCCTCCATTTTTTTCTTTTATACTGATTGCTTCTTCAGGTGTTAAACAGGGGATTATTCTTTCAAAATTATTCAATGCAAGTGTAATGGTTGTACTTGCCCTTAGTGCGTCGACCATGATTGAAACATCATCGCTGATTGTTGTCTCCAAACTTAATGTAACTTTCATGAAGTAATTTATATTAATACATTATATAATATTATTATGAAAATTATCACAACACCAATGTGTGAAGAAATTGTAAGATTAGCGGGCATTACTGATTATGTTGTAAATAAATTTCCTGATGAAGAGGAGGGGGACTTGGCAATACTTCTATCTGAAAGCAAAGTTGAAATGGATGCATTGCCCATAAAGATCAATACTCCTAAACAGGTTTTTGAAAGCATTAGAAAAGTTTCAAAAATCACTGGAAATGAACTGTCTGATATGGATGTTCAGGCATTTTTTGAGGAGTATCCTTTAGCTAAAAAATATTTGTTTTCGGATTTTAAACGAAATGTAAATGTTAAAGTGTATTCCGAGTTTCTAAAAGATATTGTTTCTGATTTTGGTTTTAATATTGTATCCGATAATTTTGATCATGTAATTTACCCGGATTATTTAAAAGATACTGTCAAAGAAACTGAAAATCTTGTTGAAATACCTTCTCACAACTGCATTTCTAAAAACCCATTTGAAAAAATTGAGGTCAGATATGCTATTTTAGAAACTTTAATATAATATATTAATTAAAATTATATATCATAAAATTGCATTTTTTGAGAGTTGTTAATATGTATGAAACATTAACATTTAACGGTGGAGTTCACAAAAGTGAAGAAATTAAAGAATTAATTGAAGATTTAGGAGGATTTATTCTTCAAGAAAGTATTCAACAAATGGAACTGGTTCTGAATATTGCTGTTCCTATGGAAGATGTTGATAAAATTGAGCAAAAGTCCTCTGAATTGTTAGGTAAACTATCTGTTGCTCCTATGGCAGGTTCTGAGATAGCTATTGTTTCACCAACTTTGGCAAGACATCATTTGCCTCATGCAGCATGTGACATTTCTGAATATCTGCGTGAGTATGGTGCAAAGGACAATATGATTGGTCTTGCAAGGGGAGATGGAAAAGGCACTTCAGGTATCACTGAAGAGGAAAAAACATTAATTGAAGAACATGACATTGCTGTTTTTGCATTAGGTAGTTTTGAAAAATGTATTAAAGAAAAAGCATTCTTATATGATGATATTGATATTCCAGTAATTGTAACTGGCGCTCCAGATATTGATGTTAGTGAACTTCCTGGTGCTGATGCATATGTTGGAGGCCTTGGTAGAATTCCTAGAAGACTCAGAAGAGGTCCGGATATACGTGCACTTGATAATTTAGTGGAAACTATTGAACAAATATTGAATGATAAAAAACGAGAAATGGCTCTTGATGCACCATTAGTTCCATCTATTGTCGTAAAAAATGCAATTGAAAATCAAGTTAGCGAAATTAAGGATGTTCTTTCCCCTGCACCAGTGACTTCTCAATTGGATGGTGTTCGCGTAAAACTAAATTATGATAAATATGCTGATAAAATAGCCAATGTTGATATAGACGGCAAAAAATTATCTGAAATTGCTGAAATTAAAAAATCATTCATGTATGATTATATTTTAGTAAAAATAAATAGTGAGAGTTCTATTATTGAGGACTCAAACTAATTTTTTTTCTTTTTTTATCTAATTATTCTCATTCCAAAGAAATTAATCGCATCAACCAGGTCATTAAACTGTTCTAATTCTCTTTCTATGACATTTTCATCGGTCATGTCGATACTTAATTCCCCATCAACTGTTAATGTATCCGGACCACGGCCGACAAGCCTATCAACACCATCAGCGCTTAAAATTCTCTCAGCATCAAGTTGGTGCACAAAGGATCTTCCCGGAATTATGACCGCTTGTTTTATTTCACTCAAATCAAGTTTTTCCAAGTCTTCCTTGGTTATTAAACAAGCGATTTCTTTATCTACTGCGACAATATTGACATTGTGTCCGGTTTCTAATTTTGAAAATATTTTTGAAAGGTATGGTGCTGCAATTTTTGAAGTTATTATTGTTGCTTCACCTGTGATAGGTTTAATAAACTGTAAAAATACCTCATTTTCATCACTTGCTATGGCGAATGGCCCTCCGGTTTCAGGATCACATAATGGAGTTCCGCTTACTCTAAAACTGTATTCTTTGTTAATTTGTCTAACAAGTTCTGCAAATTCTTCAACAGGTTGTGATTCAAAATCTTTAAGGATTGGTTCGTTACCTAATATTAAACCTTCATTAAATGTATTTGCAAATCTCATTAAAAGCATTCCTTTGGCACCCCATTCTTCAAGAGAGTTGCATGTTTGACGCAATACTTCGCCGTCATTAACTCCTGGGATGATTACTGCTGCTCCGGTTAGTTTAATATTTTCACAGAAAATTTGGCAAGCTTTCAATGCTTCAGTAGGATTTGGATCTTTAACCCATTCTTTTCTAAGTTTCGGGTCGGAAGAAAAAATTGTAAATGAAACTTCCTCAACTCCATTGTTAATTAATCTTGTAGCGGTTTCACTATCAGTTATTCCTTTTCCGCAGGTATAACCTAAAACTGAAGATATTGAAAATTGATTTAAATTGGCGGTTAAATTTTCAAGGTGAGGGTAACAGCTCACATCCCCTCCTCCGCTAATGTATGCAGATATGTCACCTCTTCCCATATTCATCATTAATGCACTTTGAACTTCATTCATAACTTGAAATGGGGATTTAAATGCTCCTTGTGATTCAGCAACTCCTTTACTGCATCTTTCACAACCAATTTTATTGGGTAAACAATGAGCACAGCCAAATACTTTAATATCCTTTACCTTTCTAAAGTAGCAATACTTGCAAAAACCGTTACAATCTTTGCCAGGTATTCCTCCAACATCCGCTACAACTTGCATAATATATTATTTCCTAATTCATTTTATATATAGATAATTCATATTTTTGCATGTGAAAATTTGGTATTACTTTTAGTAATATTTATTACTCAGACATCTAAAAGTAATAATTTATATTTCTTCTTATTTTGGGATAATACTCATTATTTTATTGAATTTTCATATAATTCGTGTTATTTAATTAGAATTTTTAAAATTGCTTTTTTTATGTTTTTTATTTTTTTAAAATTTAGATTTATATTAAAAATAAAAAGTATTACTTTCAGGGCTATTTTTCTTAAAAATTTTTTGAATTATTATAGTTTATATATTTTTCTAAAAGTTTTCATAGGTAATCTTTATATTATATCTTGAATAAAATAAAATTTGTATACCATATGGCTGGCTATTGCAAAAACTTGCTTTGTAGCTAAATACTCAATTTGGTAAAAAGTTACCATTGAGAGTGGTATATTAGTTAAACTCTATTTATTTAGGAGGGAAAAAATGGCAAAGTTTGATGATAAAATCGATTTATTCGATGATAGAGGCAACGAAATTGCATCTGACGTACCAATCGAAGCTATCAGTCCATTAAGAAACCCTGCAATTCAAAGCATCGTAAAAGGTGTAAAAAGAACTGTTGCAGTAAACTTAGAAGGACTTGAAAAATCTGTTAAGACAGCATCTGTTGGTGGAGACAAATCCAGAATTTTAGGAAGAGAATTAGATCTCGATATTGTTGCTAATGCAGAAGCAATTGCAGAAAAAATGAAAGGCATTATTCAAATTTCTAAAGACGATGATACTGTTGTTAAACCTATTTCTGGAGGAAAAAGGTTATTAGTACAAGTACCAACTAGAAGAATTGATGTTGCTGCTGAATACTCCACAGCTCCATTATCTTCCGCTTCAGCATTAGTACAATCTGTTATTGACATTTGTGACGTAAGTATTTATGATGCTAACTTCGTAAAAGCTGCAGTATTAGGTAGATACCCACAATCTGTAGACTACAAAGGATCTAACATTGCAACCATGTTAGACATTCCACAAAAACTCGAAGGTGCAGGTTACGGTTTAAGAAACGTTAAAGCAAACGACTTCGCTGCTGCTACCTTGAAAAACACTTTCCAAGCTACCGCATTAGCTGCTATCTTTGAACAAACTGCTATGTTCGAAATGGCTGACGCTTTAGGTTCCTTTGAAAGATTACACTTATTAGGTTTAGCTTACCAAGGTTTAAATGCTGATAACTTAGTATACGACTTAGTTAAAGACAACGCAGACGGAACTGTTGGTAGTGTTGTACAAGCAACTATTGCTCGTGCAGAAGCTGACGGTATTATTGCTCCTGAAGAACAATTAACTGATTTCGCTATTTACAACACTGATGACGCAGCAAAATGGAACGCATATGCTGCTGCTGGTGCTGTAGCTGCTACTATGGTTAACGTTGGTGCTGCTCGTGCTGCTCAAGGTATTCCATCTACTTTATTATACTTCAACGACAACCTTGAATTCGCTACTGGTTTACCTGGTCTCGACTACGGTAGAGCAGAAGGTGTAGCTGTAGGATTCTCCTTCTTCAGTCACTCCATTTACGGTGGTGGAGGTCCTGGTCTCTTCAACGGTAACCACGTTGTAACAAGACACAGTAAAGGATTCTGTATCCCTTGTGTAGCTGCTGCTATGTCCTTAGATGCAGGAACACAACTCTTTTCACCAGAAGCAACATCTGGTTTAATTAAAGAAGTATACAGTCAAATTGACGAATTCAGAGAACCTATTAAAGCAGTTGCTGCTGCAGCTGAAGAAATTAAAGGTGACATCTAATTAATTTAAATATATCTAATTTTCGAAGGTTAGAATATGGATATTGAAATATTTCCTTATAGGGTTCTTGGAAGTGACACAACCGAAAAGTTGTTAAACGATTTAGAATCTCTTGAAGATGTAAAAAGGACTGTTATTCAAGGTCCTAGATTTCCAAAAGGTGAAGCTACTCTACCTCCGCAATATCGTGAACGTAGGGTTATTACTGTCAATGGGGAAAAAGTTGTTTTACAAGTTAAAACTGCTAGGATATTCCTAGAATTAACAATGGAATCCACCATTAACGAAGTAGAAGAAATCTGTAAAAAACATATTCCTTTTGGTTTTGATATAAATCAAGATAGGGCTCATTATATCAGGAAAGAAAAAACTGTTACTGATAGAATAAAATATGGTGATGCAGATTTACCTGATGACCTTGTTGGAATGACAGATCAATATTCAACATTCGATGACCATGTGAACATTATTAAAAAGGATGACTCAGATTAATATGATAGGACGTTGTACTCACGTAGTTGATTGTAGGGAAACAAGCGGTATGGGAAAAGGTGGAAGCCTTGCTCAAAGAGGTACTTTTGCCGAATGTGGTACTGATGTATGTGCAGTAGCTATGTCTCCTGGACGTAGACACATTACTAAACCGGTTTGTGAAATTACTTTTGGGTTACGTGAAGCTAATATATTAACAAGTACAATGGTTTTAAACGCTGGTGCGGGTGTTCCTCACGATGCTCCTGCTTCCGGTGGAACTTTGTTCGGACTTACTGATGAAGAAGTAGAACAAATGCGTAATTTTAAATTACTTGTTATTCACCTTGGGGGAGTTGCCAATCATTTAATTTACAAAGCAAGATTAATTCTAAGGAATGTAAATAAACACTGTATTATTATATGTGAGTCCCCGGTAGATTGTGAAGATTTTGCAAAAATTGGTGTAAAAACTTCTAAAGTCATGCCAGATTATGAAGAAATTAAAACCCTAGGTACTATTGATGATATTGTTACAGGTGTTATCCGTGGTGAAACAATTTCACAGGAAAAATTAGATGAAATTATTAGAAAAG